>NZ_JBHRRZ010000017.1:0-266548 GCF_042643265.1 Virgibacillus sediminis
CCTTACTCATTTCTTGCAAGATAGTTGCTTGTTCTTTTGTGGGAAGCAGTTTTATTTTGACGGTTATAGTCTGCGACACAGTTTCACCCCCTTGTTTTTTGCTGTTCCACATAATGTTTAATGGTTTGGCTCGATACATTCCCCGCGGTAGATACAAAGTAGGAACGAGTCCATATGCTTGGCAAGATAAGAAAAATCCTCTCGCAACTTTTTAGAAGTCACTCCTTTGATTTTTGCCATAATTCCAGCAGGACTAAATGTTGGGGGTGCGTTTAGAAATAAATGGGTATGGTCTTTATCGCACTCTAAAGCGACAATGATAATTTCCAATTCTCCACATATTTCTTGTACTAACTGTTTAAAACGTTCCTCTACATCCGCACGGAGGAATATTTTTCTTCTGTATCGAGGACAAAAAACGAAATGGTAATTTACTAATGATACGGTGGTTTTTGTTCTTCTGTATTCATTCATATACTTATTGTATTTGCTTATTCGCCAGACTACAACAAACAAACCTAAAGAGAAGGAATTTTCGGATACTTGAAGTATCATAAACTTTGCGTTTTTTAGTGGTACTCCGTATCCGACCGAGCTATCATCCCACGATTAAAACCGTGGGCTTTCTCGCTCGGAACATCTGTAATTGCCCGGATTGGCGAAAGCTGAACGCCTATCACAGCTGTTGGATGGTGCACAGCCCAGATTTAGCGACCTAATTATGTATATAAAAAGTTCCGCTTGTTTCCCGGTACTGCTGAAGCCGAACCTGATGCAGGCTTAACTTATCGCGATTACGCCACATTCTTAGATTACTTTTGCCTACCTTTATTCTATATGACTAACCGGTCAGTCACATGCATTTCTATATATTCTGCATCTTTCCCATTATATACAGGGGCCAAGCGCTCTAGCAAGTCAAATATACACTTCTTGAGAAAGAGATTTTTCCCACAAATGACCGGACAGTCAGGAGAGGTGACTGGCTGGGGTGAGTTGGTCAGGGCGGGGGTATTGACGGGGGTGCAGGTTTATCAGCAGCTCAGGCGAAATATCAGCTGGTGCACGGATTTATCGGCAGCACACGCAGGATATCGCCTGGTGCGAAATTTTATCGGCTGCTCAGGCAGGATATCACCTGGTGCTCAGATTTATCCGCAGCTCACACGGGATATCGCCTGGTACGCAATTTTATCGGCTGCTCGTGTCAGATATCTCCTGGTGCTCAGATTTATCCGCAGCACAAGCAGGATATCAGCCGATGCGTGAATTTATCAGCAGATCACGCGGAATATCAGCTGATGCACGGATTTATCGGCTGCTCACACAGGATATCAGCTGGGGCACAGATTTATTGGCAGCTCATGCCACATATCAGTCGGAACATAGCTTTATCGGCAGCACGCTCATATATCAGCAGTTGCGCTATTTACCATGTCAATTTGGGTATTTGGAACTAATAAGTGTTTATCAATGAAAAAGGAGCACGAAAAGTTATGCCATTCGTACCCCTAAATAGTGTTATTTATTGTTTTCTCCCCCTATAACTCAACCCGTTACGTTCCAAGGGAATTTTATACTGTTTTGGACGATTCCTTCACTTTCCATTGCGCCGTTTCAACTTTAGGATAAGGTCGGTGGTAAAAAATACAACCAGCCCGGAGATGAGGATAATCAATGAGCTGCTTATCACTGGTTTGTCATAGACCAATTCAGAGGCAGCATTCACTAAAAGGAATATTCCCCAAAAGATGAAAGTAGCCCGGCCGGATATGTCTGCATTCTTTTTTTCTTCTTGACTGGCGTTTTTAAAGAACATGCGTGAAATCAACCCCGTCCCACTTGTTTGATTGTTATTCCCCCTTATCCTATTACTGATGGTTTAAGAAATCAATATACCGATATCCCTATTTCTATTACTCTATTTGGCTGACTGAATATGTCGAAGGTATGAATAGTTCGAACTATACCAAAGTTAAATAGATTATGATACTTTAAAAGTGAATTTAATAGAAGGGGGGAATACGCGTGAAAAAGCTGTTTTCATTGATCATTGCAACCACTTTGTTGGTCAGTACGTTTGGTAGCAGTGTCGCTTTTGCGGAGGGTGACAGTATGGTGAAAGACGCGCCCGAGTTAAGTAAGTCTGTGCAAGTGGATGTCAGCGAAGAGGATCTAGCAAAAGTGCAAGTTATGGTGAACGCTATTGAGGAATTGGATCAGAATTTGGACATGGAAAACTTATCAAAAAACAAGAAACGCGACATTAAACAACTAAGTAACGAAGCGCAGGAGTTGTATTATTTATACACCAAAAAGGCCAATAAGGTGAATGGCAAGGGGGATGTGTCTCCGGAGGAAGTGCTCTCTTTCCTGAACACAGCTTCCAGTAGCTTTTCCGAACCCGGCATGGTAGAGCCTAATTACAGTATTAGAAGCGTGAAAAGGTATTATCTGACCCATCAGCAGGTTACTGATATTGTAAAAGGTTCCGCTTGGAATGGGGGATTTTGGGGAATGATGGCGGCCATCGCTAAAATTTGGGGCAAAAGCCCAACCGTTTTGACCGCGATGATCGTGGCCATTCCGACATTGGGTGCAGCGACGATAAATCTCTGCAACCGGTACAATACAGGAATCGTCATTCAGGACATAAGAGTAGGGGCTACCCACAGTTTTTCTTGTTATCCTCGTTGATAATATAGGATACATTCGCCGTCCTTGCTTGGACAGATTAAACATATGAATAAAAAACACTAAAACGGTTTTATGCTGGCTCACATGTGATAGATTCTGAGAATGCCGCGGTATTTCGTTCTTACGGACAAATTACCGCGGCTTTTTTATGCATTCTTTCCGTCTAGCTTGCGTTGCACCACAGAGACGGGGCGTCATTTCTGTATGGTTTGAAGAATCCGTATGCCGCGATGAGCGTCTCGCCTTCCATCTTGTTCCTAGTGCGGAAGTACAATTCTGTGGTTGATTCCTAGAAGGAGATACGTTAGGAAACTACATGGGGCCACGCCTGGTATCAGCCGATGCGCGAATTTGTCAGCAGCACACACGGGATATCACCTGGTACGCAGATTTATCGGCAGCTCACGCCAGATATCACCAGGTACACGAATTTATCATCTGCTCACACCAGATATCACCTGGTGCACAGATTTATCGGCAGCACACGCAGGATATCAGCCGATGCGCTAGTTTATCAGCTGCTCACGCGGGATATCTGCAGGTGCACCAATTTATCAGCTGCTCACACCAGATATCACCTGGTGCTCAGATTTATCCGCAGAGCACACGCAGGATATCTGCAGGTGCGCTAATTTATCAGCAGCTCACGCGGGATATCACCTGGTGCATAAATTTATCGGCAGCTCGTGCCCGGCAGCACCTGGTGCGCAGATTTATCAGCAGCTCGCTTCACATATCAGCCGGTGCGAAATTTTATCAGCAGCACCTGTTAAATATCACCAGTACGGCTGAAATATCGCTTGGAAAGCGGTTTTATCAGCAAATTCGGGGTTATTCGTTCTTTATTTTTAGGGTATACGAATTAATTAGGAAATATTAGCCAGTTTTCAATTGTTTATAAAGGGTATCCATCTATAGGGTTTCTTCCAGGTGTCGGTCATCCGGCCCCTTTTGAATAGAAGGAGGTTATCTATGGGAGACAAATGGAATATTAGTCCGGGAACGAAGGCATCGCTGATCACCGGCACCCTGACTTTCCTTGGTTCGGCGACTCCCATTCTGCTGCCGAAGCTGAAAGACGGCATCTCGAATCAGCTGCCGAGAGTCAAGCGGGCCGTTAAACGGGCAGATGACCCGGCGGAGTTCAAGGAAGAAGTGGAGAGTGAAGCAAGGGATGAGATGGCCGACCAGTTTAAGGATAAATTGAAGGAAAACATCCAGGGCAAGATCGAGCAGGCAGCCGATCAGCTACAGGACAAGAAAGAGGAAAATGCTGAGAAGGTCCATTCCAATGCGGAGGACTTCCAAGACAAGGCTCAAGATGCCCTGTTGACTGTACGGGAGAAACTCGCCAATGCCAAGGAGGCCGGCGAAGATTTCCAGGACCGCTTGGACGGGCGGACTTCCTCCAGTTCTTCTCGCAGCAAGCGAAGGGTATACGGAGCCAAGGACATTAAAGGCGTCAGCCATATCAAAAGCGCAAAAGACATCAAGGGTGTCAGCAGCATCAAAGGTGTCAAAAACATCAACGGTTATGCAAGCAACCGGTAGGCGGAGACAGCCTGCTTGGGCCAATTGCGGATAGATCATTAGGACGCATCGGCAGAAGAATCTGGGCAGTTGCTGGATTTGAAAGCAGCCTCCCGCTTCAAGATGAGAGGGCGAAGATAAAAAGCTGTTACAGCTTTTTCAATAGATACTAATTCAGAAAGGAGCATGTTTCATTATGGCTATTCAAAAATCAACCGATAGTTCCGGTCTGGCAGAGGTTATTGACCGCATTCTCGATAAGGGGATTGTCATCGACGCGTTTGCCCGCGTCTCCGTTGTAGGGATTGAACTGATTACAGTCGAGGCCCGGGTGGTCGTTGCCAGTGTCGATACGTGGCTCCGCTATGCGGAAGCGGTCGGCCTGCTTCATGACGATGTAGAGGAAGACGGTCTGTCCGACAGGCTTTCCGCCCGCACCGACTATGAATATGACTACGAAAATGCTTAATATCCCATAGACCATCCATTTGCAGAGCCCGGCGGCAGCGGGGTTCTGCCTCATACTTACGAGACTGATAGGAAGGAAGGTTTTTCATGCAAGTAATGGAAGAGATCAACCAATTTTTCCGGCAGCATATAGCCCCGCCGCATAAAATCATCTCTGTTACCCGGCGAAAAGATGAGGAACAGGAAGGCTGGCGCGGCCTGGTCGAAGTCATTGAGGAAAAGGAATATATGAAGAAATACGGGAATGACCAGATGATCGGCCTGTATGAAATTTTTCTGGATGATGAACTGGATGTGATGGGATTTTCCCGGATCAGCCTCAGGTACCGCAGCGATTTGGAAGAACAGGCATAGGAGGATCATGTCATGGCGGACAGCAAAACAATCCAACAACAGAATCAGCTGTATGAGGAATCCACGTATTACCAGGATCTCATCTATCGCAGCTTGGGCTATCTGGACGCAGGCTACCCGATTCATTTCACCGGCCCGTCCGGTATCGGCAAGACGACACTCGGCCTCCATATCGCCAAACAGCGGAACCGCCCGGTCATGCTGATCCATGGCAACCGAGACCTGTCCAATGAGGACCTGATCGGCACCTACTCCGGATACACGCGGAATAAGCTGAAGGACAACTATGTGCGGAGCGTCTATAAGATAGAAGAAAATGTCAGTGAATCCTGGACGGACGGGCGGCTCCTGGAGGCTATCCAGAAGGGCTATACGCTGGTATATGACGAGTTCACCCGCTCCCGTCCGGAGACCAATAACATTTTCCTGCCGATTCTCGAGGAGCGGATTCTGCCGTTGTACGGAACCAAGCAGAAAGGCACCTATGTGAATGTCCATCCAGAATTCTCGGTCATTTTTACCAGCAATCCGGCGGAGTATGCCGGCGTCTATTCCACCCAGGATGCCTTGCTCGACCGGATGGTGACCCTGCCGATGGATGCGATGGATACGGAGGCAAAAGTCACCGCGGTGATGAGTAAAACGGACGTGGAACAAGCAGAGGCAGAAGCAATCGTCCGCTTGATGGAGAAAGTCCGCAGCCTCACCTCACAGAAGGAAGATGGCAACGGCCCCGGCCTTCGTGCATGCCTCATGATTGCGGAAATCGCCTCTCGCCAAGAGGTGCCGATCGATGGAAATGATGAAGGCTTTGTCCAGCTCTGCCTGGATGTCACCTGGTTCCCATTGAAGAATTCCGTCGAGGAAAAACACCATTCCCGGGTGAGAAAGCAGCTGGAACAGGAATGCAGAAAAGTGAAAGTGGGGGAAGAAACATGAGTGAAGAGCAGGGAATCTATGTATTTTGCTGCATACAGACAGACGAGGAAGCCTCTTTCGGCACGGTCGAATTTGAAGGCGAGGAGCGGGAAATCCGCACCATCCATTATAAGGATGCGGCCATGGTGGTCACCGAGGTGCCGATGAAAATCTATCATCCAAGCAGGGAAAATCTGATGATGCACCAGCAGGTCATCTCGACTGTCATGGAAAAATCCGATACCGTGGTGCCGATCAGCTTCGGCAATGTCTTCCATACCGATGAAGATGTGGCTGCATTGGCGGAAAGCCTTTATCCACAGTTGGAAAAATTATTCCCGAAAATCAAAGGAAAAATCGAAGTCGGGCTGAAAGTGATCGGCAAAAAGGAATGGCTCGAGAAAAATATCAACCAAAACGAGAACGTGGCCAAGAAGAAACAGGTCGTCCAATCCAAGTCCGAGGCTGCCGGCTATTTTGACCGGATTCAGCTCGGCGAAATGGCCAAAGACTTTTTCCAGGGCATGCAGAGCGAAATGGAGACGGAGATCCATGAACCACTGAAGCCACTGGCAGAAGCGGCCAAGACAAATGACCCGATCGGCGAGAAGATGCTGCTCAATGCCGCGTACCTGATCGACCACGACAAGGAAGCGGAATTTGATGAGATGGTCAATGAACTGCATGATCAGTGGCAGGACCGGGTGGACTTTAAATACACCGGACCATGGCCCGCCTATAATTTCATCAATATCAAGCTGAAAGTAGAAGAGCAGGAAACCCCATGATCCATAAGATCTTCACTTCCCCCATTAACATGGTCGTCAAAATCGGCGAGAAAGTGAAGGAAGAAGTGGACAGGGAATTCTATGACCTGGAGCATATCCAGCAGAAACTGATCCACCTGCAGATGATGTATGAACTCGGGGAAATTGAGGACGATGCCTATAAGCAGCAGGAATCCGAACTGCTCATCCGCTATGAAATAGCCAAAAAACGCGAAATGGAACAAATAGAAGAAATGACGAAGCGAAACAAGAAGTGAGGGAATCAATATGGGAAATCTTATTTACTTATACGGAATCATCCCAGAGCGGGAGGAACATACCGACCCCCTTCCCGCCTGCAAAGGGCTCGACGGCGAGCATGACACCTACAGCCTGCTGCTCGATGGGATTGAGGCGGTCGTTTGCGAGCTTGATGCAGAAGAATACGGAGAGGAACAACTGAAGCAGAAGACCGAGGATCCGAACTGGCTTCACGAAAAGGCCTTCCATCATCACGAAGCGCTCATGAAGCTGTATGAAAAATATTCCGTGATCCCGATGAAATTCTGCACCATCTATTCTAGTGAAGAAAGCCTGAAAAACACATTGGAACCGCATAAGGAGCGGATCCAGGAATTGTTCGGGGAGATTGAGGGCAAGGAAGAATGGATCCTGAAAATTTACTGCGATGCTAATAAAATCAAGGAAACCGTCGCTGCCCGAAATGATAATGTGGAGGCAAAGCGCGAAGAAATATCCAAGCTGTCCCCCGGCCGGCAATATTTGGAGAAACGCAAGCTGGATCAGCTGATTGACCAGGAAGCTGAACGGGAGAAGCACCGTTTTTCCGAAAACATCCATGAAAACCTGAAAGAAATGAGCGCAGACACCGAAGTGAAGAAGAACTGGAACCGCGATGTAACCGGCAGGCAGGAAGAAATGTGCTGGAACAGTGTCTACATGCTGAAAAAAGATGAAGTAGAGGATTTTCTGGAGAAGGTCAAACAGCAGCAGGAGCAGTGGAAGGATGACGGCTGGATCATGGAAGTGACCGGTCCATGGCCATCCTACCACTTCGCAAAAATCAGCTAGAGTGGAGGGATCCTGTGGCAAATCGGCATGAATTTGAAAACAAGGAAGTCGGCCTGATTGACGTGCTTGATGTCGTGTTGGACAAGGGTGTCGCCATCAAAGGTGATCTAATCCTGTCCATCGCGGGTGTGGACCTCGTCTACCTGGATCTCCGGGTGCTGATTTCCTCGGTGGAAACCCTGATCGAGTCCAACCAGGAAACGGCGGAAGCCTTGTCTTCCAAAGAATTTGACCGGGAAAAGGAGGAATTGAACCGTGTCATCCATCAATCTGAATAACGCTGGTTCCTTGAATGACCTGGACCACCGCCCAGAAAAAAGCGGCCGGATCCAGATCGATTCCGACAGTGCAGAAGAAGGCCTGGCCCAGCTGGTGCTTACCATCATCGAACTGCTGAGGCAGCTCGTCGAACGCCAGGCGATCCGACGCGTCGACGGAGGCACCTTGAGTGAAGAAGAAATTGAAAATATCGGCGTCGCCCTGATGAATCTCGATATGAAAATGGAAGAGCTGAAAGATATTTTCGGGCTGGATGATGAGGACTTGAACATCGACCTCGGCCCGCTTGGAAATCTACTATAAATCCACTCGAAAGGAGGCCATTGCCATGGCCAGTGAACATTCACCCCAAACCATGAACCAATCCAGCAACCTCGTCGATGTCCTGGAAACCGTCCTCGATAAGGGGGTGGTCATCGCCGGTGACATCCGTGTCGGTATCGCCGACGTCGAGCTCCTGTCCATCAAAATTCGGCTGATCGTCGCCTCTGTCGATAAAGCCAAGGAAATCGGCATGGACTGGTGGGAAAATGATCCATACCTCAATTCCCAAGCAGCCAAAAGCGAACAAAATCAGCTGAAGCAGGAAAACGAACAGCTCCAGCAGCGGCTTGAAAGGCTGGAAAGCAAGTTGGGAGAAGACAGTCGGTTGTAGGATGAGGGTGAGCGGCGGGCGTGACGCTTGGGCTGTGGTGGGTGGCGGGATGCGGGCCCGAGTTGTGGAGGATGAGGCCCGAGTTGTGGAGGATGAGGCCCGAGTTGCCGGATGCGGGGCCCGAGTCCGGCAGTGTGGCGCCCGAGTTGAGGTGGGTGCGGCCCGAGTCCGGCAGTGTGGCGCCCGAGTCGCGGTGGGTGCGGCCCGAGTCGCGGGGTGCGGGGCCCGAGTCTGGCGGCGTGGCGCCCGAGTTGAGGTGGGTGAGGCCCGAATGCGATAGGATGGGGTGTGCTTTTCCAAATCAATTATTTTATTAAATAAAATCTTTTAGGAGGGTTTAGCATGAGTGAAGAAAAAAACAGTGAAAAGAAACTATACACACAGAAGGACGTGATTCGCGGGGGCATGATCGGCTATGCTCTTGGCGTGGCTACTACCCTATTCATGGCGCCGAAGTCCGGGAAGGAAATGCGTGAAGATGTCAGCAGCCAGGCAGGCAATATCAAGGATAAGACTGTCACCAAATCCAGAGAGCTAAGCGATACTACCAGGGAAAAATATAACGAAATCAGCACCAATGCCCGCGATAAATATGACCAAATCCGTACTACTGCCAGCGACAAAACCAAACAGCTGAGCAGCAAAGTGAAAAAGCGTGACCAGCAACAAGGCGAACCACAGAACGAAGACGAAGAGCAAAATACAAACGACGACTCCCAGCTACAGTCAAATGATATGAAAGCAGCACAGGGGCAAGCGGATAACGGAAATTCCGATGGCGATGAAAACAGTAACAATCAGGAAGAAAACAGCAATGAAAGCAATGAAGAGGAAAAAGATGCTTCCAAACCGAAAATAGACACCAAAACACCAACCAACAAAGCAAAAGCGCCTGTTAGAAAACAGTCGCCAAAAAAGAAAAACCAAGCAACACCAGCAGTGAAAGCTTAATCCTAATGTAAATGTTTGCCCGCACGTCTGGAGCGGGTAAACCATGAATAGGAGGCGATATACAATGAGTGATAAAGATAAAAAAGATGTCATCCGTGATCCAAAAGACACAGAACAGGGGTCACAGCTTCAGGACAACCAAATGGATGAAGCTAAAGGCAATAAGGAAGAACAAAAAGAAGACTAATGCAGACAGCCACTCGTTGAAGAGTGGCTGTCTTTATTGGTGTGTGGGGGTTTGAAGTTTGGGTATCGGCAGGTGCTAAGGTTATCGGCAGTTGATACGGAATATCGCTAGGTGCGACAGGGTATCGGCAGCTTACAGATTTTTTCGCTAGGTACACAAATTTATCCGCTGGTCACAAACGGTATCAGCACGCGCGACAGGGTATCGGCAACTTAATGATTTTATCGCCAGGTGAGCATATTTATCCGCTGGTCACGCGGGATATCGCTAGGTGCGACCGATTATCGGCAGCTGACAGATTTTTTCGCCAGGTGAATAACTTTATCCGGTGGTCACGCGCGATATCAGCACGTGCGACAGGTTATCAGCAACTGACAGATTTTTTCGCCAGGTGAGCATATTTATCCGCTGGTCACAAGCGGTATCAGCAAGAGCGCGCTTTTATCAGCACCTCACGCAATTTATCGCCAGGTATAAAAAATTATCCCCCGCCCGCGTTCGATATCACCAGGTGTCACAGCTTATCCCCACCTCACTCACATGATCCGCCGCTACCTACATATACTACCTGCCTAAAAGTCCGGCAGTCGTTCCCGCCTTCCAAGTAAAAAAGCAGAACGCTTGTCAAATGCCGTTCTGCTTCTTTTATACATGTATACAATTTTTACTGTTCGCCCATTCCACCGTCGCCGTTTTCATTTTCGCCGCCGGCTCCGCCGTTTCCATTGCCGTTGTTGCCATTATCCATTCCGCCATCTTCGCCCATGCCTTCATCTTCTTCTACTGGATTTTCATTGTTATTATCATCTTCTTGGTTTAATGGCGCTTCATCTTCCTCTGTGGCAGGAGCTTCTTCTTCCATCATTTGATCGTCCTGCTGCTGGTCTTCTTCTGTAGTACCGCAAGCTGCAGCCAGGGACAGTGCCAAAACAGGGGCACCAAGTTTGATAAGCAATTTTCTATTCATGTTATGTTTTCCTCCTTTGTGGTTCGCTATCGCGATTAGCTTAACCACTATCAAGGAAGTGATACATATTTTTTCCGGAAAATTTTTTTCTTATCGTTTGGGATACTGGCCGAATTTTTCAGGGCATGCTAGCTACTAGTGGTGTTTTATTTAATTGCGAAGGTGATTTCCGCTTCACAGGCTACTTCGCCGTTTACTTTGGCAATGCCTTTTCCCTTGCCAATTGGGCCTTTTATCCGGACAATGTCGACCTCGAGCTGCAGTTGGTCGCCTGGTCTTACCTGGCGTTTGAAGCGGCATTTGTCGACACCTGCCAGAAATCCGAGCTTGCCTTTATTTGCTTCCATGCCGAGCACGCCGATGGCACCGACCTGGGCTAGTGCTTCAATGATCAGTACGCCTGGCATGACCGCATAGTCGGGAAAATGCCCTTGGAAAAACGGCTCATTTACCGATACATTTTTCAATCCGACCACACGCTTCCCCTCTTCCATTTCCGTCACTTTATCAACGAGAAGGAATGGATAACGGTGTGGGATGGTTTCTTTGATTTGTTCAATGTCCATGATAAGATCTCTCCTTCGTTATTACTGTCTGCCCCATTATACCAAAGTTATGTTTGCCTATCCGCTCAAAAAGGAATGAAACCAATAATACGGCAGCTTAAAGTAAGGAGGATGCCGAATGCTTTGGACGATTCTACTCATATTGCTGGCTCTTTGGGTGCTTGGCCTTGTATTTGAAATTGCCGGGGGCCTCGTCCATATCCTGCTGGTGATCGCACTCATTGTCCTGATCTATCGTCTGATTACGGGCAACCGGAGGACTTAGCCTCACACAAAAAGCATCCTGATTTCACGCTTGAAATCAGGATGCTTTTTAATTGGTGCCCTGGAAAACAATTTCATAAATATGCTGCCAGGTATCTTTTCTCAATATCTCCATCGGATGTCCATCACCAAGCACACTGTAACCAATCATGAGGCCGACAATCAATGCCATGGCCGCAAGCAGTATGACCACGATGACACGCAGCCAAATCGGAAAGGCACGGCGTCTCCGCTGGAAACTTGCCAGGCTTTCTTCCTGCTTCTGCTCCTTCCATTCTTTCCGGGATGTGGCATCTGTGGCCGGCTTGGCCGACTGGTTCTTTTTCGACTTTTTATAGGCTTTCCTTGATTGCTGCTCTGATTGGTTATTTGACATCGGCTGTGACTCCTTAATTCTCGACAAAATACGTAATCTGGCTAAATTGTATCATATTTTCATAGATGAATCACGGACTATCGATTCATCCTCTCAGCTGGCTGATCAGGCCGGCCATCTGGTCCCCCATGGAAATGGTCCGGGAATTGAATTGATAGGAACGCTGGGCCATTATGAGATCGTTCATCTCCTTGGCCATATCCACATTGGACTGCTCCAGTGCCCCGCTCTGTATCAAATCACCAGCCGGGGCAGCTCCCTGAATAATGTCACCCACATTAAAACCGCTATTCGCCGGCACGCGGAAGTAGCTGTCCCCTGCCGCTTCCAGCAGGCGCGGACGGACAGCTTCCACTACATCGAGGGTACCTTCCAGCTGCTGCTGGCCATTACGGGTGGTCATCACCCGGCCATCCGGATTTATTTGGATCGCTTCAAATCCTTCCTCTATGACAATCGGTCCGTCCTGGCCGACCACCGGACTGCCATCCGCGGCGGACAGCACAAGGTCTCCCTGATTATTAAGCTGATTCAGGTAGAAAGAGCCGTTCCGGGTATAGCGCGTTTCTGAATTGCCATTTTCGGTCACCTGGATTTGAAAATAATGCCGGTCATTCAACAGAGCGGCATCCAGTGCTCTGCCGGTTTCGGCAATCGCTCCGCTCGTCTGGTTGGCAGTAATCGAGCCGAGTCCCGCTCCCGTACCGACCCTGATGCCATCCGGTGTCCGGCGGCCTTCATTGTTTGCCGGGTGCTTCATATTGTCGATCTGCTGATAAAGCAGGGAGGAAAATTCCCCTTGGCGGCTTTTATATCCGGTTGTCTGGCTGTTGGCCAGGTTGTTTCCTATAACATCCATCTTCTGTTGCAGCTGATTCATTGTCACAGCTGCCTGGATCATCGGGTTGGACATAGAGATTCTCCTTTTTCTTCACGAAACAGGACAAAGCGCCCTGCCGTCATATTTTCCCCACAGCTAACACGGCTGCGGTTATTGACCATATCTTCCTTCTGCCGCTATCCGCTATCTATCCCAACCGCCCGATTTCCGAGACAGCCTTGCCCATGCTTTCATCATATGCACGAAGGACACGCTGATTCATCTCAAAATTGCGGTATGTCTCCATCATCTGGGTCATGGACTGCAGCGAGTCGACATTCGACCTCTCCAGATGCCCCTGATGGATTTGAAAATTCCCATTTGCAGGAGCCAGTTCTGCTTCGCTGGCAAATAGGCCATTGCCCTCCTTGGCCAATTCATTGGCATCAGGCGTATAAGCAATGCCCAACGGCACATCGCCGCCCGCTGTCTGAAGAACCCCATCGCCCGTTACGGTGAATTCCATCCCGTTCGTCTGAATCGGATTCCCTGCCTCATCCAGCACATAATATCCTTGGCTGGTGGTCAGGAATCCTGCACCATCGACGGTGAAATTACCGTTCCGGGTGTACCGCTCCTCGCCAGCTGCATTCTGGACGGTGAAAAACAGGCCGCCCTCTTCATCCGGCAAATCCCCGTTGACAATCGCCAAATCGGTAGTGATGCCTGTTTCTCTGATATCCCCCTGGCTGTGGTTCGGTGTATGCTCCTGGACGTAGACACCCGTATTCAATGACCCGATCGGGTGGCTGTCCATCGCCCTGTATCCCCGGGTGACCGGCAGCTCTGTTGATCCCATCTTCTGGATCAACAGCTCCGGAAATGCCCGTAATGAAGACTGATCCGCCTTATATCCCGGCGTATTTGCATTTGCAATATTGTTCGACAATGCCTCTTGATGGCGCTGCTGAGCCATCATGCCGCTTGCGGCTGTATAAAAACCTCTCAACAAGATGATTTCCCCCACATCTTTTTATAACAATTTTCGTATGGCTATGGGCAGCAGTTTTAGTTTTCTATCGGTTCGGTTTAGCCGATTCTTCTACGTTCAATTTTATCGATATTTTCCAGCATGATCCCTGTCCCTTTGGCAACACAGTGCATCGGCTCATCTGCAATGAATACCGGTACTTTCAATTCCTCGGCAAGCAGCTGATCAATTCCGTGGATCATCGCCCCGCCGCCTGTCAGGATGACCCCGCGGTCGATAATATCTGCAGATAATTCAGGCGGAGTGCGTTCCAGCACGGATTTGGCCGCCTGGACAATTAGCGAGACGGATTCCCTAAGCGCAGCCTCCACTTCGTCGGAATAAACGGTGATGGTCCTTGGCAGACCGCTGACCATATCCCGGCCGCGAATCTCGATTTCCTCAGAGCGCGCTCCCTCGTATACGGTAGCCACATTGATTTTGATATCTTCTGCCGTACGCTCACCAATCAGGAGTTTGTACTTCTTCTTTATGTATTGAAGAATTTCCTGATCAAATTTATCCCCGGCCATCTTAATCGACTCTGACGTCACGATATCCCCCATGGAGAGCACCGCCACATCCGTCGTGCCGCCACCAATATCAACGACCATGTTTCCGCTCGGCTGGAAGATCTCCATGCCGGCCCCGATAGCAGCCACTTTCGGCTCCTCTTCCAGGTAGACCTTCTTGCCGCCTGACTTCTCGGCCGCTTCCTTGATCGCCTTCTGCTCGACCTTCGTAATATTCGTCGGGCAGCAGATCAGCATCCTCGGCTTGGTCAAAAGCCCTTTTACATTTATTTTATTGATAAAATGCCTTAACATCGCTTCAGTTACATCAAAATCAGCAATAACCCCATCCTTCAGCGGACGGATTGCATCAATATTTCCCGGCGTCCTGCCGACCATGCGCCTTGCCGCTTCACCGACCTCAAGCACCTTGCCAGTCTGGCGGTCCATGGCAACGACAGACGGTTCATCCAGGACAATCCCTTTCCCTTTAACATGGATCAGCACATTGGCTGTTCCAAGATCAATTCCAATATCTCTGGAAAACATGATCAAAATCCTCCTAGTATAAATAACTGTCTTACCTCTGTCAAAAAACCTGATACTGCTAATACTATATTTTACCACAGTTTTCAACAATTAACTGCTGTTTCCTAAAATTTTTAGGAAAGCCTTGATCGGGTGTTTTTCAGGTGTGGTTTGGCGGGGGGTGGTGGGTATCTGGGGGGTGCTGCCGATTAACCGATCCCCCGCCGATACCCTCTCCACACCAGCCCATCCCAAGCACCATCCACACCACCACTTAATTCACCCAAAAAACCCAGCCTCTTGGGCTGGGTTTTATCCGTCTATTTTTCGATATACCTTCCTCTATCCATATCAATCACCCTATCGGCTTTGCTTCGCCTCCTTCAGGTGCTGGGATTTTATATTTTTTCCGGGTTGCCTCTCCTCCGCGCAGATGGCGGATGGATTTGTGGTATTCGAGGATTTCCTTGACCTGATTGGCCAGCTCGGGATTTATTTCTGGTAAACGTTCCGTCAGATCTTTGTGGACTGTGCTTTTGGACACACCAAATTCTTTGGCTATCACCCGGACTGTTTTTTTGGACTCGACGACATACTCGCCTATCCGGACTGTCCTTTCTTTGATGTAATCATGCACACCGTTCGCCTCCCTGTGTAGGTATTTCTGAGGTGTATTTGAGACAAGGTGCAAGTTATCTTGTGGCTGGCGATCTGGACAAGGTCAAAAGGATATGGTTGAAGTCCTGTACAAAGATAAGATATGAATAGAAGGAACGGTGTTGTGGAAAACCGCTTGTATATAACAGAATCTTCAGTATATTTTCCCGGCACTACTGGGCATAAGATTCATTGCTGGGTATGTAGAAAAGCCACACAAGCTCTCACCTCAGACACTTCTGTATGCTTGGTTTGTATATGTTTATTACCAGGGGGAGGGGTTTATGCTTAGTTTTTGTGCATAAATCTGCGGGACTGGCCATTTTTTACAATTCCGTTACAATTCCCGCACCAAGGCGCGAGGAAATTTGGCCGGTGCTCAGAAACGCGGGCAGATCGACTCGCCTAAAATAAACCGGATTCCCGCTGTGCGAAAATCCGGTTTGCCAACCTACTTTTCAGTTTGTCCAATGTTTCTATCAGTCGATTCCGCCCAGATCCGGATCGCGGAGGAGGACATCCAATAGATCTGGTGATGTCAGGATAAATACAGTGATTATTGCTAAAAAGAATAATTTCTTCCCCGATTTCATGCAGCACACCCCTATTCGTTTAGCTTGCGGTACCTTTGCCATTTAAATAAGATGGGCCCCCTCCAGCTTGAAGGCCGGCGGCAGCCCCCTCTTCTAATCAAATACATTCTCCAGATTGAGCGTTCGTTCAATAAGTAATCATAGAGCATAATCACGGATGGCTTGGAGGGAAAGCCGGCTGAAAAAGAAGTCTTTGCGCTGTTCAATGAACATCCGGTAGGCACGCAGCAGGATTTCCCGGTCATGTTTTGCCTTCCCCAAATAATACACTCTAAATGGCGTTTCCCTGTCCAGTCCTTCGAGGATGTCTACCGCGAAGTCATTGTTTCCCTTGGCAATTTCTAAATGGGCTTGTTCCGCCTTGTCGACAGTCGTAATTCCTTCCACTCGCCTGAAATGGGCAGACAGGAATGGGATATTATTATTCTTGATGATATGGATTTTTTTCTGCAGTTGCCGTTTTTCGGCTAGCTTCAATGCTTCTTGGAGATGGGACATGCCCTGTTCGTAGCTTTCAAAGGTGTAGGAAAGGCCCATTTTGATATGCGCATTTATTTTCGCCCTATCATTATAGGCATGGTTGATCAGACGATAGCCGAATTTCCGTGCCATCAGCACCTCATTCCGCATGAGATGATAATAGAGGAAAATCTGATACAGCCTTAACTGGAAACAATGTTTCAACATCCAGTCGTTAACCTGATCCAAACTGTGCTGATACTTCTCCAGAAAATTGCCGAATTCTGTGAATCGGTTCATATTGAGATAGGCATTCAGCTTAATGAATTCCAAAAGGCATTTCAATTCCGGCTCGTCTGTGGGGAAATGCTCGGCCTGCTGGAGAATGAGATATGGGGATTTATCTTCTTTAACAGCATACATCATCAACTCATAGACATCGGCCCACCTGTGATTCGACGGAATTCCCGTTGTCCTGTTCTTGTGGATCATTTCATCCATGTCCTCATAAAAACCGTTTATATATAGGAATTCCATACCTTTCTTCAACATGGCCGGTGTCTTTTCGTTCAGACATCGTTCCCGCAAGGCCAGTATAATTGGTTCTGTATCATCTGCCGTCTGTAACTGCTGGATATTCTCCAAGTAGTCCTGTCCATATTCTGTATATAATGCCCAGGCTGATTTCACCATTTGAAGGCCCCCTTTTCAGTAATAGATGAAGCGATCCTCCTCCAATCCCCTACATCTTTGCGAAATATTTACCTAATTTTAATATTACCACAACTTATGCCGAAATAAGTGGCCTATCGTTCGACAAATACGAACAAAAGCGTGACCATCAGGGCAGTGGCGGAGGTTAAGCATTCATCCTTATAAGAAAAAAGAGAGGGGTGCATGCGCCTTCATAGGTAAATAGTCGGATATAGCCTGTGGCCCTCCTCCTTTACCATATACTTTTAGTTTACGCCCTATCCAACAAGCGGGCTTCATGCAGCAGGGAGGTACGAACCGATTTGGGAATGAACCGCCGAATCTGAAATTCGTTGAACCCGACCATCAGGCGTTTTCCATCATGGATGATGGGACTTCTTAATATACTAGGATTGTCTTGGATAAAGCAGTATAAATCTGTCAGATGCATCCCATCCAAATGATCGATGTTTTTCTCGAACCATTCAGTACGGGTGGAAATCAGGTCTTCGGTCCCGTTGTCGGTCAGCCGGAAAATTTCCATGATCTCCGGTAATGTCAATGACTCCGACAAGATATTCCGTTCGGCAAAATCAATATCATTTGCCTGGAGCCACTTTCTGGCCTTTCTGCAGGACGTGCAGCTTGGTGTGACAAACAGTGTTACCATGCCGATTCTCTCTCCTCTTCTTCGTGCGCAGAATATATGTAAAAAGCAGCTGCTTCATCCAGGGAGATGAAGCATGCCATATAGGTCATTCAATCATCCGGTTCACCTCATCAGCTACTTCCTCCGCAGAAATTCTCAGTGCCACCGCCAATTCCTTGAACATAATATTTTGTGTATTTGCCAAGAGATGGCGGTCCTGGTCCAGCAATTTCTTATGCTCCCTTTCCGCCTCCCGCTTTCTCCGTATTAATGTATTGACCACTTTGGCAATCTCCCTGCGGTCCCCCGAATTCACCAGCTTCCTATATGTCTGCCTTCGCTGCCTTACATCCTCTATCCACTGGATGCCCGGTTGCTGGAAGGATTGCAGGATTTCTTCCGCTTCCTCCTTTTCCATCACCGCCAGCATGACGACCCGCTCATTGTCGACGGGGGTGTTGATGGTCAACTTCGGATCTTCAAGCGGGTGCAGTACATAATAGCTTCTCGTCACATCCCCATAGGTTTTATCACATATATCATCAATTTTACTCAAACCATGGACAGAATAGATGATTACATCTCCAACATTGAACATCGTGTAGCCCCCAGCTCTTGTGATTGTCAACTTAGTTTACAAAACTAGCATACGCCATTTTGAAGATATTGTCAACTTGGTTGACAATATTGGAGCGGTTCTTTATAGTTATATGGCAAGAAAGATGGATAGGAGGAATTCGGTTGGATTCTCATCTCAAAAATCTGGATCTCATAGATGCATTAAGCGAACGCCACCACCAGCTTCGGCAAATCACGGAAAAATTATGGAATGACAGCAGCGATATACACTTGTCCAATTCCGAATGGTTCATTATGGCCAGAATATATAAAAAGCAGCCCACCATCGCGCATGTTGCCAAACATGTAGACATCTCCCGGCAGGCAACCCATAAATTCATCAAAAAACTGGAAGCCAAAGGATTAGTCGAAATTAGCAATGTGAAGAACAACAAAAAAGACAAATGCATCCGGCTAACCGAATTGGGGGAGGAATGCTATGAAAAGAATGAAGGATTGAAGGCGAACCTGGAGAAGGAAATTGGGAATAAAATCGGGCATGAACAGCTGCGGCTGCTGAAAGAGATCCTTCAATTGGATTGGGATCTATAAGCCTAAAACGTAAAACAACATCAAAGAGGGAAAACAGTTCTCCCACTCTTTGATGTTGCTGTCTGTTGCTTATTTGCTTTAAAAATTATCGTTCACACACATGTCATCGGACTGTAGAGCTGGTAACCCGCCCCTGCCTATTAGGCTTTCAAGCGATAGTCCAAGTTATGCTTTTTCAAGGTTTCGTCTTTTCCAAACAAAAAGTGTTTTTCCATGTCCGGGGAGTATTTGGAATTGACCGTTTCGACACCCGCAGCTTCTGCCACCGCGCGCAGCATTGCAGGAGACGCTCCGCAACACAAGCCGATATAGTTTATGCCAATGTCTTTCGCTTCTTTGGCCCACTCAGCCAATTCATAACGGTTGTGGTAAAGCGGATCAAGGGAAGTCGGGAACGTGGTTTCTAATGGCAAATGGCAGCTGCATCCACCGTCAGGCAAATTGAAAAAGGTAGGATGCTCCTCCGTTGTGCGGTACGGGATAGGCAATCCGCCTACATAGCCATCGACATTTTTGCGGATCTCGGCTAGATATGGCTGCATCGTACGAGGTCCACGGAAACAATTCATTCCTACCACCAACGCGCCCTTTTCGGAAAGGATTTTACATGATTCTTCCACCGTATAACCATCGCGCAAAATATTTTCACCCATCAATCCTAATGTGATGACAGCTGGCAATCCAGCCTTTTGAATTTCTTCCAATGCTATAACTGCTTCCTCATGGTAATAGAATGTTTCGCCATTGATATAATCAACGCTCTCATCCTTGCACCATTCCACCATTTCAGCAAACATGCTCCTGACCTTCTCTTTGGATTCAGCATCTTCCGGGTCAAAGATATTGGTGTTGGATATATTCCCTGCCACCAACGCTTCTTCTGTCGGATGCTCCTTTGAGACTTCTTTCGCTAGACGTATCGCATTCCTGTTCAACGGCTCCAGCAGATCCTCTTTGCCAATAATACGCATCTTTTCCCTATGTGCGTTGTAGGTAAAGGCCAGCACCACATCAGAGCCTGCGTTCATATAGTCACGGTACGTTTGTTTCAGTGCTTCCGGATTATCCAAGGCCACCTCTGGCACAAATGATCCTGCCTGCAGATACCCTCGGCGTTCCAATTCAAATAAATACCCTTCCCCTGCAATCACTGTCCCGTCTTTCAGTCTTTCTTCTAAGCTGCGTTTCATATGATTTCCTCCCCCTTAACTTTCGTTTCAATGTAAGATCATTCTAGCATGGCAAAACAGCTATAGCATAACACTTAAAAATCATATCCAGGTATAGCTCAAGCCTATATCTGAAA
The DNA here is from genome assembly GCF_042643265.1 of Virgibacillus sediminis. NCBI lineage: Bacteria > Bacillati > Bacillota > Bacilli > Caryophanales > Bacillaceae > Virgibacillus > Virgibacillus sediminis. The sequence goes on from NZ_JBHRRZ010000017.1 coordinate 20,489, forward strand.
AATGCATGCCTGGGCTTCCCAAACAGGGGGAAAAGCCGGGAGTATTTGTAACCTCCTTGAAGAAAGACAAAAAATCCCCAGCTTTATGCCAGGGATTTTTCATTTAACCTAGGGCTGTTCCAACAACGGGGAATCCAATTCATCCTCCGCGTCGTCTTCTGCTGCATCTTTATCTTCTTCTGTTTCATCATCTTTTACATCTTCATCTGTGTCTTCTGCTGCCTCTTCTTCACCTTCTGCGGCAGGCTCTTCAGCATCTTCTGCAGCTTCGGATTCTTCCGATGCTTCTGCATCCTCCTGAGACTCGGATCCTTCTGATGCTTCTTCCGTTACGCTGTCCAGTTTAGTAACCGGCTGATTGAAGAATTCTTCCGGGTTCACTTCATTTCCATCTTTTCTCAGCTGGAAGTGAACATGGGTTCCATTCTCTTTGCCGAACAGGTTCTGCCCGGAAGTACCAAGTTCGTCTCCTTGCTTCACTTCCTCGCCAGCCTGTACAGTCACATCCTCCAGGCTTGCATAATATGTCATGATCTCATTCCCGTGGGAAAGGATGACGACATTTCCTAGAAGCGGGTCTTCCTTCACTTCGTTGACTGTGCCGCTTAATGCTGCTTGTACACTGAATGCTTCACCGTCTGCCGATGCAATGTCCACACCTGTGCTTTGATAGAAGCGGTTGTTGTAAAGAACCAGAGCGTTTTCCTGATCCTCCTGGTCTGCGTTGTAATCATAAAATTTAGTTACGATTTCTGCTTGATCCTCATCCGCTACAGGCATTTTAATGGATTCTTGCTGATCTACTACCGGATTGGCTTCCTCGTCCATTGGTGTCGGAGCGAAGTCCCCATCATTCACAATTTCTTCCTGATCTTCTGCAGCATCCGGAACCTGATTATCCAGATTCTGATACCATACGACAACCGATAGAAGCAGTGCAGCAATCGTCAAATAGAGTGCCGGGAAAAACCACTTCTTGCGGAAAATACGGCTCCACTTATTTTTTGAAGCCCCTGTGTTTTCTTCTTTCATAGCTCATCACCTCATCCCCCATTCTGAGCAGAAAAAAGGGAATATATACCTCCGAACCATAAAAATTCTTGTTTTTATGGATGATTCGCAGAAGATAGGGAAAGGTAAGTATTTAATTTCGCAAGTGTAAGTGGGTGCGGCCCGACAAAGCAGGTAGTGATATCTGAAGCAGGAGGGGTGCTTCCGGCGTTATACTGTGTTCTGTTTCAAGGTGTGATTCCAGCTGCAGAAGAAAACCCCCGTCATCTTGCAACGAGGGTCGGCGCGGTATCATCCACGGTATTTATCTCCACACCCTGATAATAATGGGCGATAATGTCTTTGTAGCTTTTCCCTTCTTTTGCCATGCCGTTTGCCCCGTACTGGCTCATTCCGATGCCATGGCCATATCCTTCTGTGGTAAAAATGAGGTGGTCGTTCTTCTGTTCAATGGTGAAATCGCTCGACCGCAGGCTCAGCTTTTCCCGAACTTCCCGGCCGCTCAATGCCTGATCCCCCAATTGCAGCTCAGCCACCCGGCCACTTTCCGTCCGGCTCACTTTCATGCCCTGTGATGCTTGAGCAGGCAAATCCACCCCGAGAGCCGTTTCTACTTCCTGAACGGTAAATATCTGCTGGTCGAGGAATTTTGGTGAGTCTTTATCCCATGGACTTTCCACACTTCTTAAATAAGGAAGTTCACTTTCCCAATAATCCTCCGAGTTTTCCGTATAGCCATTGCTTGTCGAGAAAAACGCCGGCGTGATCGGCGCATCTTCATAAGTAAGGATCTGCCCTTCCGTCGCAGCCACAGCTTCCCTGATCTTTCCCATCTTTTCCGGATAGTCACTGCCCCACTGCTTCCTGAGATCATTTTCACTTTTATATACCTGATGCTGAACCGTATCGGTCACATCAAACTCATTAGGATCATTTTTATAGAGGACATGATTGACAATGTAGGTTCTGGCTGCAAGCGCCTGGGCTTTCAGTGCCTCCACCTCAAAATCGGCGCTCATTTCCGACGCCACCACTCCTGCAACATAGGACTCCAGCGGGACATCCTCCACCGTCTCGGATGCATGGCGCATGACCTCCACGGCAAACGAGGAACCCTCCTCCATTTCGGCCGGGGCCGCTTCCTCCGTTGGCTTCTCCTGCACTTCCGTTGCCGCATCTTCATCATCTCCGAAAGGAATCACAATCATCGCCGGCAATGCTAAAATGATAAACATCAGGACACCCAGCAAACCAGCCGCCGGCAGCTTCCAGAGGGAAAGCCGGCTCCTCTGTCCATAAAGATTGCGAGGTTTCTTGCCCCCCAATACAGGCTTGGAAGAATTCGGCGGCATGGCAAACTGCTTTCCGGTTTGCTGTTTCTTCTTTTTCTGCATCTCCGTCAATAGCTTGGCTGTCTTTTTTTTACGGCTTTTTGGGATGGCTTTGTAGCGATAGTTGCGCTTATACATGGCTTCCTCCTCTTCAAGTAAACTCTATGATTTCCTGCGGCCATTCAACAGGCCTCTATTAATACTTATACAAAAAGCCCCGCTGATAGAACCTTCGAAATGAGGATCCTATATTACGTTTGCGCTACGGGTGATATCTCGCGTGTGCTGCTGATAATTGTCGCTCTCCAGCCGATATCCTGTACGTGCTGCCGATTTATCCGCTCTCCTGCTGATAAACCCGCGCTACGGGCGATATCCTGCGTGTGCTGCTGATAAAATTGCTCTCCTGCTGATATCTCGTGCGTGCTGCTGATAAAATTGCGCTACGAGCGATATCCTGTGTGTGCTGCGGATAATCCCGCTCTCCAGCCGATATCCCACCCCTGCTGCCGATTAACCCACTCTCCAGCTGATATCCCGCTCCACCAGCCGATTCCCCCCAGCACCGCACTCCATTAAAAAACCTGCACAGGCATCTAACGCCTTGTACAGGTTTTCCCTCTTCTTATTGTTTGACCGTTTGCTTATTCTGCTGCCTGATCGGCTGTCTATCTTCTATGGTTTCATCATATAAATGGCAGGCAACGTAGTGGTCTTGCTCCACTTCCATCCAGGATGGCACTCGCTTGGCGCAAACCTCCATGGCCATGGGGCAACGGGTGCGGAATACGCAGCCGCTCGGCGGGTTGATCGGGCTTGGCAGGTCACCTTCGAGAATGATCCTTTCCCGTTTTTCCTCAATATCCGGGTCGGGGATCGGGATGGCGGAAAGCAGTGCCTGTGTATACGGGTGGAGCGGCTTGTCATAGAGCTGCCCGCTTGCGGTGAGTTCTACGAGATTGCCCAGGTACATGACGCCGATCCGGTCGGAGATCTGTTTTACCATCGACAAGTCATGGGCGATGAACAGGAAGGTCAGCCCTTTCTCCTCCTGCAGCTCTTTCAGAAGGTTTACGACCTGGGCCTGGACTGATACATCGAGCGCGGAGATGGGCTCGTCAGCGATAATGAAGTCCGGGTTCAGTGCAAGCGCTCGGGCAATACCGATCCGCTGGCGCTGGCCGCCGCTGAATTCATGCGGGTAGCGGTTGGCATGGTCCCGGTTCAGGCCGACCTCTTCCAGCAGTTCATAGACCCGGTCATTCTGTTCCTTCTGATTTTTATACAAACCGTGGACTTCCATCGGCTCGGAGATCACTTCCTTGACGGTAGAGCGCGGGTTGAGGGATGCATAGGGATCCTGGAAGATCATCTGCATCCTCCGGTGGAAACGGAACTTTTCCTTCTCCTTCATGGCATGGACATCCTCTCCATCATAGAGAACCTCTCCATCCGTACTGCTGTATAGGCCCATAATCGTTCTTCCGATGGTCGACTTGCCGCAGCCCGACTCCCCGACAAGCCCGAAGGTTTCCCCACGGTTTACGTAGAAACTCACATCATCCACGGCCTTTAGCACCTGGCCCTTGCCCATGTCAAAGTGCTTCTTTAGATTCCTGACCTGCAAGATTTTCTCTTCCATTAACTTTCTCCCCCTGCCTTCTCCCAATATCGTCTTGCTACGCACAGCTCTTTCTCGTATTTGGTGCCGGCCATCTCTATGATCTCAATTCCTTTTCCCGTCTGCGGGGAGTGGAGCAGCTTCTCGTCCCCATAATAGATCCCGACGTGATGGAGCTTGCCCTTTCCTTCTTCATAGGCAAAAAACAGCAGGTCGCCCGTTTGAAGCTGGTCAAAAGCTACTTCCCGGCCCGCCTTGGCCTGGTCACCCGCATCCCGGGCGATCATATAGCCATTCGCTTTATGGGCGGCATATGCCAGGCCCGAGCAGTCATAGCCAAACGAGCTCATGCCGCCCCAGAAATAATCAAGTCCGATAAAACGCTCACCGGCTGTCACAATTTCCTTGCCGCTCCCTTTGACCGTTCCTTCCTCACCAGGATAGATATGTACATCCTCAGCCGGTACATATTGTTTCCCATGCGGGGTGCGAACCACCACCTGATCCCCGCCTTCTTCTGCGACGGGAAGGATGCTCATATAGCTGACCTTGATGGAAAAATCGCTATTCTCCGTTTTGAGCACGGTTTTGTCTGCCGTAACTGCGGCATATTTTTCAGTCGCCCATTCGCCTTTATCCACCTGCTTCAGCTGTTCGAGCGGCAGCCAGCCGGGGTAGCCCCGCACATCTTTTCCAGAAGGCTGTGACGGAATAACTACATGCGCCCATCCGCCCTTGATCTCTGTGACCAACACAGGCTCCCCATACAGCAGCTGGCTTTGTACCCGGTTCTCATCACAGAGGGCCAGGCTGTCCTTATAGGAAAGACTGTCGACCCAGGCATCGATGTTCGTCGGGTTGGCTGTGCCCTGTGCATCGATGTCCCTGGCAGACTCAGGGCTGGTCCACAGTGTTGCCACCTGGACGGCAGTCACCCACATCCGGTCTGGAAATTGTTCAAACGTTTGTTTAATCATGGAAGTTCCCCCTTTGTTTCTCTTACTATATAAAAATGTTAAACCTTCTCCTGAAGTAGATATTGATCTGCCAATTTATAAATGCCAAGGCCCGGCCGCTCCCCCAAATCGATTGTGCTTCTTTGATAAGCAAGACCCCCGTCCTCCACTAGATTCCCTATCAGCATGAGCGGAGCGTCAAAGTCATAGCGGGTGATATTCGGCTGGCTTGCAGCAAAGTGGGCGGCAGCTGTAATACCAATCTCTGTTTCTATCATACTTCCGACCATGCACTCGACCCCAAAGACATCTGCAAGCTTGGCAATTTTCAATGCCTCATGGATGCCGCCCGCCTTCATCAGCTTAATATTGATCAAATCGGCAGCACCTTCCACAAGCACCCGTTTTGCATCCTTGGCGGAAAAGACACTTTCATCTGCCATGATGAGGGAGTCGGTATGCTGTGTCACATATTTCAGCCCATCGATATCATGGGCCTTCACCGGCTGTTCAACCAACTCGATATCCAGTCCTAGGTCTTCCATCTTGCGGATCGCCTTGACTGCTTCCTTGGGCGACCAGCCCTGATTGGCATCCAGGCGGATCTGTACCCCCGAGCCTATCTTCCGGCGGATGGCCTGGATCCTTTTGATATCTTCTTCAACCTCATCCTTGCCGACCTTCACTTTCAGGATGGAGAAGCCGTCAGCCGTATATTCCCCGGCATGTGCCGCCATTTCCTCCGGGCTGTTGACACTCACGGTATAGTCCGTTTCTACGGACCCGGCATAACCACCCAAAAAATTCACAAGCGGCATACCGGCAGCCTGTGCCGCCAAATCATAAAGCGCCATATCTACAGCTGCCTTGGCACTTGTATTTCCCACCATGCTTCCATCCAGCTTTTCAAACAGCCGTTCCCGATGCTTGATGGATTCTCCTTCGATCAGAGGCTTGAACACCTGATTCACCGCAAATTCCACACTCTTAACGCTGTCCCCGGTTATCACATGTGTCGGGGGCGCCTCGCCCCAGCCTATATTACCCTCGGCATCCGTTATTTTCACAATGACCGTTTCCGCCACCGTCACAGTCCGTAATGCCGTCTTGAACGGCGTATGCAGCGGAACCGCCGCACGCAATGTTTCCACCTGTTGAATGTTCACTCTGTTCTCCTCCTGCTATCTCTATTGAATTCCCGGATTCACCACTAGCGTCTTCTCTCTGGATGATAGTCTAGCGGTTGTTCCAAGTGGTACAGAAAAATGCGGGAAACAGTGCCCGATGCGGAAGCCGGACAAGACAGGGCAGCCAAGATCACCCAGATAATGTTCGAAAACCTCCTCCAATGTAAGAGAGGTGTCGAGTTTAGCCTCTGCTTCCGCGAAATCACCGACCACAATCCCGGCAGCTTCCTCCAATTTCCCTGACAGCCTCAGCTGATTCAGCATGCCGTCCACCCGGTATGGCTCCTCGCCGATATCCTCAAGCAGGAGAAGCTTTCCTTTTGTATCTATTTCAAATGGGGTGCCAAGCGAGCTGACGAGCAGTGACAGGTTCCCTCCAGTCAGCTGTCCTTGCGCTTCTCCTTCAGCAACTGTTTGAAGCGGCGATATTTTTTCCGAATAAATCAGGGTGGTGGGTCCGAACAGCTGCTGGAACATGAATCTGGATAAATCGTCGAAGTCATCCTTGGCCATGTCCGACGCCACCATCGGGCCATGGAAGGTAACCAGGCCAGTTTTCTGCCGAATAGCTGTATGCAGATACGTAATATCACTGTAGCCCCAGATGATTTTCGGGTTCTCCCTGATAAGCTGGTAATCGACAGCAGAAGCAATCCTTGGCGTTCCATAGCCGCCACGCGCAAAAATGATTGCCTTTATATCCGGATCCTTTACCATGTCATGGAAATCAGCGAGTCTGGCGGAATCCTCCCCGGCCAGGTAGCCATATACCATGTCCACATGCTTACCAAGCTTCACCTGCAGCCCGAGCTCCTCCAGAAACTTCAGCCCCTTGTCCAATCGCCTTCTTTTCACCGGGCTGGCCGGCGCTATCACCCCGACCATATCGCCCTTACGGAGCCGCTGCGGATACATCATTACGATTCCTCCCTTTGAATTGGATAGGAAAATATTCTTCTCTTATGTATAAATGTATTGCTTCCGCTACGGGAATATCCTTCTAAGCAGGAAAGATGAAAAACAGGAGCAGCCCATATACATGCCGGTATATGTGCCGCCCCCTCCTTCATGTGCTGCGGGGGCATGCGGCCTCGTCAGCCTGTCAGATCCCTGCAGCAGTGGATATTTCTACTGCTCCAAATCAGCGTATTTAAGATCGAAATAGCCTACAGGATGACGCAGGATACCCGATACTTCATCCGCTTCTAGAACAACTGTGTTATAATAGCGGACCGGCATAGCAATCATTTCCTCTGCCAGCATTTTTTCTGCTTCATAGAGATACTCGTAGCGCTTCTCTTCGTCTGTTTCTGTCTTTCCTTTTTCAATCAGCTCGTCATATTCCTCGTTGGACCAGCCGGTACGGTTCATATAGGAATCCGTCACAAAGCTTTCCAGGAAGTTGACCGGGTCACTATAGTCGTTAATGAAGGAACTGCGGGAGAACTGAAGCTCCAAGTTCTTCTGTGCTTCTGCAAACACATTCCATTCCTGGTTCTCTAGTTCCACTTCCACGCCAAGGTTCTCATTCAGCATGTCCTGGATGGTCTCGGCCACCGCTTTGTTGGTGTCGCTGGTATTATAGGACAGCGTCACAGGAGGAAGCTCATCATACCCCTCTTCTGCCATCCCTTCTTCCAATAGGCTCTGCGCCCGTTCCGGATCGAAGCTGACCAGATCCCCGTTCACATCGCGGAAGTCCTCTCCAGATGGCGTGGTGAATCCTGGAGAAACGAAACCATATGCAGGCTCCACTCCGTTTTTCACCACATATTCGGCAATATCCTCACGCTGGATGGCGTAGGCGAACGCCTGTCTGATTTTCTTGTTCTGGAAAGGCTCTTCCGTTACATTAAACCGGAAGAATTCCAATCCGCCGTAATCGCCGATAAACACGTTGTCCCCATCAATCAGCTCATCGGATAATTCAGGAGGAATGCTTGCAGTATGAAGCTCCCCGCTTTCAAACATCTGGTACTGTGTATTGGTATCATTGACCATGGCAAAATGGACTTTATCCAATTTCACTGCCTCTGCATCCCAATATTCTTCATTCTTGGCAAACATCATTTCACTGTCATGATCCCATGATTCCAGCATAAATGGCCCATTCGCCACGAACGTATCTGCTTCTGTATGCCAATCAGGATTTTCCTCTGCAACCTGATGGTTGACAGGGAAGAAAGCAGGGTTGGTCAATAGGTCAAGGAAGAATCCAGTCGGCGCTTCCAGTTTCACTTCCAATGTTTTCTCATCGACAGCGGTCACAGCAACATCGTCTGCAGATCCTTCTCCATTGTTGAACGCCTCCGCACCTTCAATGAAATACCCTAAGAATGCTGCCGGAGAGGCTGTTTCCGGATCCAACATGTACTTCCATGCATAGGCGAAATCCTCCGCCGTTACCGGATCGCCATTGGACCAGTTGGCATCTTCCCGAATAAAGAAGGTATAGGTCAGGCCATCCTCTGAAATCTCCCAGTCTTCGGCTGCCCCAGGCTGGGCGGTTGAATCCTCATCCAGACGGGTCAGTCCCTCCATCAAGTTGTTGAGCGGATCCCAGGATACCGCATCAAAACCGATCGATGGATTGAATGACGTCGGCTCTTCCAGGTTGTTCATCCGTAACACTTTTTCTCCCGATTCCTCTGCTGCATCAGCTTCGGTGGCATCATCCACTTCCGCGTCGGCTGCAGCTTCTTCTCCCGCCTCTTCATTCGCCGTACAGGCTGCCAGTACAGCAACAGTGAAGACGGCAAGCAGCATGAACAGAAACTTCTTCATCCTCATTCCCCCTAAAAATAGTATGATTCCTTCCGCCGTCTGCCGGCAGAAATCGGTAAAACTCCCCAGCCCTCCCAGAGGAAAAGCCGGAAATTACCTGGCCGTTGAAGCGGCCAGGAGCTGTTTAGCCCGTTCATCCTGAAGCCAGCAGTTCACATGGTGTGTACTGCTCAGCTTAGAATCGCCGGGATAAACTTTATCACACACCTCCATCGCGAATGGACATCTTGCAGTAAATGGACATCCCTCTGGAGGTGAGAATAAATCTGGTGGTGTTCCATCAATCGGCGTCAGTTTCTCCCCCTGCAGATCCAGGCGGGGAACCGACTTAAGCAATCCTTTGGTATATGGGTGTTGCGGGTCATAGAAAATCTCCCGCTTGGTGCCTGTTTCGATGATTTTGCCGGCATACATCACAGCAATCCGGTCGGCTATTTTGGCTACCACCCCGAGATCATGGGTAATCAGAATGATCGACACGCCAGTCGCCTCCTGTATCCTGCCGAACAGCTCCAGAATCTGGGCCTGTATGGTCACATCCAGCGCCGTGGTCGGCTCATCGGCAATCAATAGCTCCGGCTCACATATCAGGGCAATCGCGATGACGATCCGCTGCCGCATTCCCCCGCTGAATTGATGGGGATACTGCTTCAGCCGTTCTTCCGGATTCGGTATGCCCACCAAATCCATCATTTCCAGCGCTTTCTTCTTGGCATCGCTGCCACTGATATTCTGATGCTGCTTCAACCCCTCCATCAGCTGGGTGCCAATGGTCAATGTCGGGTTGAGCGCGGTCATCGGGTCCTGGAAGATCATGGAGATATCCACCCCGCGGAGCGAACGCATCTCTTTTTCCGGCACTTTTGTCAGATCTTTTCCTTTAAAAAGAATCTCTCCTTGGGAAATCTTTCCCGGCGGATCGGGGATCAGCCGCATGATTGCGTTCGATGTAACACTCTTTCCGCAGCCCGACTCGCCGACAATGGCTAGTGTCTCCCCCTTATGGAGGTGGAAGTTGACTCCCCTTACCGCTTTGACGGTTCCCCCATAGGTGGTGAATGTTACATGCAGGTTATTGACTTCGAGTATTTTTTCCATATGCACACCTACTTCCGGAGTTTCGGATCCAGTGCATCCTGGAGCCCGTCCCCTAATACATTAAATGCGAACATCGTAAAGGAAATGAAAAATGCCGGGAAAAACAGGGTCCACCAATTACCGGAAAGTATGGCACCCAATGAGTCATTGGCCATTACCCCCCAGCTGGCATAAGGCGCCTGGATGCCCAGGCCGATGAAACTCAGGAATGCCTCTGCAAAAATGGCGGTGGGAACGGTCAATGTCATCTGGACAATGATCGGCCCCATGGTGTTCGGCAGTAGATTCTTCCGGATGATCCGCGAAGACTTTGCTCCGAACGACTGGGATGCGACGACAAATTCATAGTTTTTGATCTGCAGTACCTGCCCCCTTACAATCCGCGCCATCCCCACCCAGCCTGTCACGGTAAGGGCAATGATGATGGTCGTCAGACTCGGACCAAGCACGACAAGAAGCAGAATGACTACCAGCAGATACGGAAGTCCATAAAGAATCTCGATAATCCGCATCATCAGACTGTCAGCACGGCCGCCCTTATAGCCGGCAATTCCTCCATAGATGATGCCGATCACGACATCGATCAATGCGGCCATTAATCCGACAAACAGGGAGATCCTTGCTCCGTACCATGTTCTCGTAAACACATCCCGGCCGGCGGAATCCGTCCCGAACCAATGCTCACTGGATGGCGGCTGGTACTGGTTCGGCAGGTCCTGCCTGTTCACATCATACGGTGAAATCACCGGGCCGAAGATGGCCATGAAGGTGAGCAGGATAAGGAAGCCCAGCCCGGCCATAGCCAGTTTATTCTTGACCAGCCTCCTCCAGGCATCCTTCCAATAGGAAAGGGATGGCCTTGAAACCTGCTCAGCTGCACCCTTATCCTTTTCCTTCCAGGTGAACAGCTCATCCGGTACGGCCCCCGGGGAGAGCTTTCTGTTAAATTCCTCTGCAGGCTTCATGCTACTACCCTCCCTTTTTATTCATTTTGATGCGCGGGTCCAAGATGCCGTATGCAATATCGACCAGGAAAAGCATGAGAATCAGGAAGGCACTGTAAAATACGGTGGTTCCCATGATCACAGGATAATCCCGCTGGTTGATGCTTTCCACAAAGTACTTGCCCATGCCCGGAATGGCAAAAATCTCTTCAATAACAAACGTTCCGGTCAGGATTCCGGCAAGCAGGGTCCCCATGATCGTTACCACCGGCATCAACGCATTTCTCAGCGCATGCTTGATGGTGATTTTCCATGGCGACAATCCTTTTGCCCGGGCCATCTTAATATAGTCCTGTGTCAGCACCTCAAGCATGGTTGACCTCGTAAGCCTGGCGATGATGGCCATTGGTCCTGTAGCGAGGGCAAGTACCGGAAGCACCATATGCATCGGGCTCGACCAAGTGGCCACCGGAAAGATTTCATATTTGACGGCAAGCTGCTGGATCAGCAGTGTCGCCAGGATAAAGTTCGGAATCGAGATCCCAAGGACTGCGAGCCCCATCGCAAGATAATCAATGATTCCGTTATGCCTTAAGGCGGCAATTATGCCGAGAATGATCCCGGAAATGACAGCGACCACGATGGTGACAATCCCCAGCTCGAATGAAATCGGAAAGCCGCGGCCAAGCAGATCATTGACCGACTGATCCGGCTTTTTAATGGAAGGGCCGAAATCAAACGTGACAATCGACTTAAGGTATAATCCGTACTGGACGATATAAGGTTCGTCCAGATTATAATGGGCCTCCAGGTTTGCCTGCACCTGCTCATTCGAGGAGCGTTCTGCATTGAGCGGCGACCCCGGTATGCTGACCATCAGCACGAAGGTCAGGGTAATGATGATCCACAAGGTAATCGCCATGATCAGTAATCGTTTCAATATGTAACCAAGCATTTCTCCACCCCCATACAGCCTGATATCCCATCTCCGGCTGCTTATCTCTGTTTGTCCATGTACTTATATATCTCCCATCCTATTTCCTGCATCCCTTTGAGTGACCTGCTTGCTTCCGCCCCCTTTGAAAGAACGGTCACAAGCATCGTGCGCTTTCCCACATAAATAATGCCTGTATTATGTCGTACCCCTTTGACTTCGCCGGTCTTATCGGCCATCTCCCAATCCATCCGCCGTCCATCAGCCAGGTCGTCTACCGGCAGCTTACCGGCCAGATAATGCCGCAGCTGCTGCTTTTTCATGATTCCGATCATTTCCCTGCATGCCCGGCGGGAAATAATATGCCCCGAAACCATGTTCTTAAGCACTGTATGCATCTCCCCGGCTGTGATCGTATTTTCCCCGTTTCTCTCCCCCGGTGCAGTCATCAGCTTATGGCAAAACATGCTGTCATTCATACCGATTTCCTTCATGGTCTGTTGGATCTGTTCTGCCCCGACCAGATCAATCAGCATATTCGCGGCCATATTATCACTTTGGATCATCATCAAGGTCACCAGGTCATAGATGGTCAAAGAAGTGCCCGGCGTCAGATGTTGAAGCACTCCACAGCCTCCTACCTGATCTTCCTGCCGCAGCTTCTTCCTTTCACAAGCCATGATGCTGCCCTTCTCCAACTCCCTGAACACAGCAATCATGATCGGCACCTTGATGATGCTCGCTGCATAAAACGCTTTCAATTCTTTCCATTTCCAATGTTCCCCGGTATCCAGATCCTCCAACACCGCTGCCCAGGTGCCGCCGCTTCGGGAAATGATCGACTGAATACTGTCCGAGAGCTGTTCCACCTATGCACCTCCCTTTCGTACAAGTTTGCCAGACTCATCATCAGGAAAAAGTCGATTTAACAGCCAGTTCTGTCATGACCAGCATTGCCTGGTAGGCTTCGAGGATATCTCCTGCCTGATAGGAAACGATGGTTGTTCCCGGCAGAATTACCGTGCCCGGCATCAAATTGGCCCACTCCGCCTGCCCATGATTGTTGAATTCCACCTTCAGTTCGGGCTTACCCGGCGGCAGGAGCGGTCTTGCCTTCTCTCTTCCCTGCATCGCCGCCCGCATTCTTTCCTTCAGCAATTCTCCGGCTTTTTTCGGTGTCAGGCTTTTGACGGATGAGCGGGAAATAGTCTCCTTCACCACAGCGGTAATGACACCCGGCATGAGTGCTTCCGCCTCAGCGGCAGCCTGGTCATCCCCTGTCACCATCAGCACCGGAACATCATAATACCCAGCTAGATAGGCATTGAGGCCCATCTCTCCCATCGGCTTGTCATTAATAAAAAAGTTCCGGACAGCATGGATCATTGCATGGGACATCACACCGAACTGGCCGGCACGCGCATGATAGCCGACAAACACCGCTCCATCAAACGTAGCATCAAGGCCCTGCATCATGGAAAAGGGCTTGACCTCTCCCGTAATCAGTTCTGCTTCCGGATGCAGCAAATCTATTAAAATATTATTCATCTTGGAATGGCTGTCATTAACCAGGATTTCCGTACAACCGGACTCCCAAGCCGCATCAATCACATAATTGATCTCTTCGGTCATAATCCGGCGGCCCCGCTCATAGTTATGTTTAGTGAAGTCCACATATGTATGGTCCGGAAGTCCTGTAATGCCCTCCATATCCGCCGAAATATACAGCTTCATCGTGTACACTCCTTTAAGCGAAATAAACTTAACAACTTTTTTTAATATTACCACAGAGTCACTGAAATATAAAGACAATTCTTTACATTGTTCCTATTTAATTAATTGCAATCGCTTTCTAATGTGAGGTAATATTACATTAAGAATCTACTACAAGTTATTGGAGTTGCATTTGGATGCAGCTATCCCTGCCCACGCACGGAATACTATTTTTTCTCAATAAAAAACAGATGGCCCTTATAGACCATCTGCTCAATTTGTCATATCTTATCAAGTTAATTTTGCCACTGCTTCCTCATTCGGCAGTTCTACTTGTACAATTGGTTCGACCACGTTGCCTTTTTCATCCACACGTTCAATGTCAGCGCCCAGTGCAGCCAGTTTGCTGGTCAGGTTCACATAACCGCGGTCCAAATGATGAAGATGTGTCACACGGGTAAAGCCATCCGAATTGAGGCCGGCTACAATCAATGCTGCAGCCGCGCGCAGATCGGTTGCCGCCACTTCTGCACCCTGCAGCTTACTTCCTCCCTCAATGATGACACTTCTTCCTTCAATTTTCATTTTAGCATTCATCCGTCGGAACTCTTCCACATGCATGAACCGGTTTTCGAAAACCGTCTCAGTAATCATACTTGTACCCTGGGCCTGCAACATCAGAGCCATCATCTGGGACTGCATATCTGTGGGGAATCCGGGATGGGGGAGTGTTTTAATGTCTGTCGACTTGAGGACTTCCGGGCCAATGACGCGGATTCCGTCTCCTTCTTCCTTCACCGTTACATTCATTTCTTCCAGCTTGGAAATGACGGAACGAAGATGCTCACTCTCTGCATTTTCGATCAGGACATTTCCGCCAGTGGCAGCTGCAGCCACCATGAAGGTCCCTGCTTCAATTCTATCGGGGATAATATTGTGGTCTGCACCATGCAGTTTATCAACCCCATTAATGCGAATCGTTTCCGTACCTGCACCAACGATATCGGCGCCCATTTTATTCAGATAGTTGGCAAGATCCACAATCTCCGGCTCTTTGGCGCAATTTTCAAGCACTGTTTTGCCCTCAGCCAGTGCAGCAGCCATCATGATATTCTCCGTAGCACCGACGCTCGGCATATCCAAGTAGATCTTCGCACCCTTGAGGCGCCCATTCACGTTCGCCTCTACAAAGCCGTTGCCGACATGGACCTTGGCCCCCATTGCTTCAAAGCCTTTCAAATGCAAGTCGATCGGACGGGAGCCGATAGCACAGCCGCCCGGCATTGCCACTTTCGCATGGCCATATCTGGCAAGCAATGGACCAAGCACCAAGACGGACGCACGCATCTTGCGTACATATTCAAACGGCGCTTCCGTGGAAAGTCTGCTGGACGCATCCACTTCCACTATATTATTTTCAAAGTTCACATCCGCATTCATATTGCGCAGAACTTCATTGATGGTATAGACATCAGCCAAGACTGGAACATCCCGGATGATGCTCTTTCCTTCACTTGCGCTAAGGCTTGCCGCAATCACAGGGAGTACTGCATTTTTAGCACCTTCCACTCTAACGGTGCCGTCTAACCGGTGTCCACCTCTTACGATGATTTTTTCCATATTCAAATTCTCCTTCAAATACGATTTCATTATTATTAGTATTCATGTATTAAGATAGGTGTGCCTAACGTATACGTGACAGCCCCTGTACCTTCGTCTGCTACAGCCATCTGAAAATTCCTGGGCCCATCGTCAAAGGCAAGTTTCTGTGTCCATAGTGGTATATACCCGTATACGATTTTTTTATGCTTCGAATTTCTTACTGTGTCGATTTGTGTCTTACTATGCTCAAAACCCAGTTCTTCCTTTAGCATATGTAAAAAACTATCGCTTTCCATTATACCACTCTCCACAGTACTCAGCCAAGCAAATCTTTGTGAAGCTTTTGTAAACATTTCATCTAAACTTTCCCTCTTTGACTGATAAACTTCCTTTGAGCCTTTTTCCCAGCTGGAGCCCTCGATCACAGCCGTAAATTGCGCGGCTGCATGCTCCTGTTCAGGGAGGATTACAGTATAATATTCGTTAATGCCACCTGTTTTGCGTCTGTCCACAAATACATATTTTACGCTGTTTTCATCCTTTTCCACAGTGACTTTATGACTATTTTCCAGATTACCGACTACTTTTTCTACAGTCTCCCTGTCCACGGCCTCTTTCACAATGTACTGCCACTCCGAAACTTCAAGCCCTGCCACTTCGACAACCTCAGCCATATCTATCAATTCATCAGTTTCCTCACTTGAATAAGCTTCCGTACCATTGATCATCAATAAAAGAAAGACACCAGCAGCCATCCATTTCATCATAAAAAACTCCCCCTGTCCGAATTTGCTTATTCTCCAGTATGGACATCAGGGGAGTTTTGCATACAATGAATCTATTAAATATTTAGTTGACTGATAGATTAAAAGAGATACCTCAGATCCTGGGACCATTGAAGAATTTCCAGGAAAAACCTGCTGACACCAGCGCCGATGACAATCGTGAGGAACAGCAGCAAAACCCTTGCTTCCGTCGTCTTCCCCTTAACCAGTAAGGCGTCGAAATTCAGGGAAACAACTACCTTCCACGTCAAGGATATAAACAGGATATGTGAAATTATGCTAATTAGTGCCTGCTGGCCAATATCTGCCATGATAACCACCTTATCTATTTATAAATTAGTTGAATACTTGATTGCTATATAAAGGAAAGCCTTTAGTAACTTTGACATGATTGCAGGGATATGTCAATGGATAGAAAGTTTTGGAGAAACATTGGAATATACTGACATCCATTTCCCGGGAAATATCGACAAATATACGTGATGCTAAACAGCTGGTGGGCGGTCGGGGTGTGCAGATACTCGGGCTGTTCTGCTGATAAAACATGCACCTGCTGATTTTCGGAGGGTGCTGCTGATAACATTGCTCTCCGGGCGATATCCTGTGCCTCCGGCTGATTAACCTATGTTTCGGCTGATTTCCGGCGGGTGCGGCCGATATAATCGCACACCTGCTGATACCCAGCGTGTCCTGCTGATAAAACTGCTCTCCGGGCGATATCTTGTGCCTCTGGCTGATTAACCTTAGCTCCTGCTGATTTCCGGCGAGTACTGCCGATTAATCCGCGAACCAGCTGATACCCTGCGAGTACTGCCGATATAATTGCTCTCCGGGCGATATCCTGTGCCTCCGGCTGATTAACCTGAGCTACTGCTGATTTCCGGCTAGTGCTGCCGATAAAACCGTACACCTGCTGATACCCTGCGGGGGCTGCTGATAACATTGCTCTCCGGACGATATCCTGTGCCTCCTGCTGATTAACCTATGCTACTGCTGATTCCCGAGGAGTGCTGCCGATAATACCGTACACCTGCTGATACCCAGCGGAGGCTGCTGATAACATTGCTCTCCGGACGATATCCTGCGCCTCCGGCTGATTAACCTATGCTCCTGCTGATAACCTAACCGTTCTGCCGATAAGTTCTCGTTCCGACTTTTTTCCTGCGCCTCCTGCTGATTCCCACCCCACCTGCCGAACAATCAACACTCTCCCGCATTCCACTTCCTGAATGCAAAAAATCTCTTATAACAGATGTTATAAGAGATTTTCCTTCAAGATCATTGACCCACATTAATGCGGTTCATTGCTCGTTTGAGTGCTAATTCTGCCCTTTGGAAGTCGATATTGTCCTGTTTGGCCTGGAGGCGGCGCTCTGCACGGGCTTTTGCCTCTTTGGCACGTTGGACGTCGATGTCTTCTGGTTTTTCTGCAGATTGTGCAAGGATGGTGACCTTGTCCGGTCGTACTTCCATGAATCCGCCGTTCACTGCCAATGGTGTGGTTTTATTTCCGTTCTTGAGACGCACAGCAGCAATGGATAGCGGTGCTACCAATGGAATGTGGCCCGGAAGGATACCCAGTTCCCCGCTTTCAGCCTTACAGCTTACCATATCAAAGCTTTCTTCCAATACGGGTCCATCAGGAGTAACAACACTCACAGTTAGTGTTTTCAATGCAACCCCTCCTAAAGACTGGTTTGAAGCCGGCTGATAAATTTATGTAAGGTAAAAAGTATCAGCCGTCACTGGAGATCAGGGATCTTCCAGCCTTCAACCTCCTGTCTGTTATTCCATTCCTTTAGCTTTTTCGACTACTTCTTCGATACGTCCGACCAGGCGGAATGCGTCCTCTGGAAGGTCATCGTGTTTTCCGTCCAGGATTTCCCGGAATCCTTTTACTGTTTCCGCAACAGGTACATAGGAACCTTTTTGTCCTGTGAACTGTTCGGCTACGTGGAAGTTCTGGGAAAGGAAGAACTGGATACGGCGGGCACGGGATACCGTCAGTTTATCTTCATCACTCAACTCATCCATACCAAGTATGGCGATGATGTCCTGCAGCTCTCTGTACTTCTGCAGGGTCCGCTGTACTTCGGTTGCTACCTGATAGTGTTCATCGCCGACTACTTCCGGGTCCAAAGCACGGGAAGTGGAAGCAAGCGGGTCCACTGCTGGGTAGATACCTTGCTCAGATAGGCCACGGTCCAGGTTGGTTGTTGCATCCAAGTGGGCGAAAGTAGTTGCCGGTGCCGGGTCAGTATAGTCATCGGCTGGTACATAGATCGCTTGGATGGATGTTACGGAACCTGTCTTCGTAGACGTGATACGTTCCTGCAATTGCCCCATCTCCGTTGCCAGTGTCGGCTGGTAACCAACCGCGGATGGCATACGTCCGAGCAGGGCGGATACCTCGGAACCTGCCTGGGTGAAACGGAAAATGTTATCGATGAACAATAGCACGTCTGCGCCTTGCTCATCACGGAAGTATTCAGCCATTGTCAGACCGGTAAGGGCCACACGCATACGTGCACCAGGCGGTTCGTTCATCTGGCCGAACACCATCGCTGTCTTGGCGATAACGCCGGAGTCCTTCATTTCATAGTAAAGGTCGTTCCCTTCACGGGTACGCTCCCCAACGCCGGCGAATACGGAGATACCACCGTGCTCCTGGGCGATGTTGTTGATCAATTCCTGGATCAGTACGGTTTTACCAACACCGGCACCACCGAACAGACCGATCTTACCACCCTTAACATAAGGTGCCAGCAGGTCAACAACCTTGATACCTGTTTCCAGGATTTCTGTTTCTGTGGTCAGGTTTTCAAACTCAGGAGTCGCGCGGTGAATCGGGTCACGGCGTACATCCTGTGATAATGGCTCATCCAAGTCGATGTTTTCACCAAGTACATTGAAAACTCTTCCCAGAGTATCTTCCCCAACTGGTACGGAAATTGGATTGCCTGTATTTTCTACTTCTGCGCCACGCTTCAGACCGTCTGTGGAAGACATGGCAATGGTGCGCACGCTGTTGTCACCCAGATGCAGGGCTACTTCAAGCGCAAGGTCGGTTGTTGCGCCGCCGTCTTCGGGCACAATTTTGACTTTCAAGGCGTTATATATATCGGGAAGCTGTCCGTCTTCGAATTTCACGTCGACAACAGGTCCCATTACTTGTGTAACAAGTCCTTTGCTCATCAATTTCCCTCCTAACTAACTTGCGGAAAAACCCGCCCTCTGTATCAGAGGTTTTCCCTTAAACTTTTTTCCGGCTGGGCTGCCGGAACGGTCAAGAAGCTATTCCAGTGCAGCAACTCCACCAGTGATTTCCGTGATCTCCTGTGTAATGGCCGCCTGACGTGCACGGTTATAGGACAGGGTCAGGTCATCAATAAGCTCTTTAGCATTGTCGGTGGCACTTCGCATAGCCGTCATGCTGGCTGCGTGCTCACTAGCTTTACCATCCAATAACGCTCCATATATCAAGCTTTCCGCATATTGCGGCAGGAGTACTTCCAGAATCGTCTGCTCACTTGGCTCATACTCATATTGGCTCTGGCTGCTGCCTTCGTTGCCGAGATCCATGATAGGAAGGAGCTGATTGGAAGTCACCTGCTGGGAAATCGCACTGACATAGTGGTTATAGAAGATATGAAGTTCATCAATTTCTTCATCTGTATACATCTGTACTGTTTCTGAAGCAAGTTCCTTGATATCAGCAAATTCCGGTTGGTCCGCAACTCCTGTAATGCTCTTTGATACAGGAAGATCCATCTTTTTGCAGAATTCATACCCCATCCGCCCGATGGCGATAATGGTATATTCATCCTTGGAGGAATGGCGTTCCTGAATCGTCTTGTAGACCTTCTTCAGTACATTACTGTTATAAGCACCTACCAGGCCCTTATCTGCTGTAATGATCAGGTAACCGACCTTCTTCACTTCTCTTTCCGTCAGCATCGGGTGGCCCGAATCAGTAGTGGATGCAATACTGGCAACCACTTCCTGGATCTTTTCACTATATGGGACAAAGTTCTTTGCATTCTGTTCGGCTTTCGACATTTTGGAAGCGGAGACCATTTCCATGGCGGAAGTGATTTTTTTCGTCTTCTTTGTCGAATCGATCCGACCTTTAATATCTCTAAGTGATGCCAAGCTTGTTCACCGCCCTTTCATTCGAAGGTTGCGTGTAATCTATTTCGTTCCAGTGATGTTTAAGCACCGGCATGAAAGGGAAAATCCCTTTCAAACCAACGCTTTCGCCTTATTATTCACTAGGCAGGAATGTTTTTTTGAATGATTCGACTATGTCGTTCATTTCGCTTTCTTCCGGCAGTTTGCCTGTTTGCTTGATGGAATCGAGTACTTCTCTGCGGTTGTTGTCAGCCCATGTGATCAATTCCTCTTCGAAACGGAGCACATCTTCGACTGCCACATCGTCAAGGTATCCTCTTGTCAGTGCATATAGGCTCAACACTTGATGTTCAACTGCCATTGGCTTATGGAGCCCCTGCTTAAGGATTTCAACGGTACGCTGACCGCGGTTCAGTTTGGCCTGTGTTGATTTATCCAGGTCGGAACCAAACTGGGAGAATGCTTCCAGTTCACGGAAGGATGCCAAATCAAGACGGAGTGTACCGGCAACTTTCTTCATGGCTTTGATCTGTGCGGAACCACCTACACGGGACACGGAGAGACCAGCGTTGATGGCCGGACGTACACCGGAGAAGAATAGGTCGGACTGCAGGAAGATCTGTCCGTCGGTAATCGAGATGACGTTCGTTGGGATATATGCAGCGATATCGCCTGCCTGCGTTTCAACGAAAGGCAGTGCAGTCAAGGAACCGCCACCCAAGGAATCACTCAGCTTAGCCGCACGTTCCAGAAGGCGTGAGTGGATGTAGAATACATCACCAGGGAATGCTTCACGGCCCGGTGGACGGCGAAGCAGCAAGGAAAGTTCACGGTATGCGACAGCCTGTTTTGACAGGTCATCGTATACGACGAGTACGTGCTTGCCGTTGTACATGAATTCTTCACCCATCGCCACACCTGCATATGGTGCCAGGTACAATAGCGGAGCCGGATCGGATGCACCTGCAGAGACTACGATGGTGTAGTCGAGGGCACCGTGGCGGCGGAAGGTTTCAACTGTACTTCTTACGGTAGATTCTTTCTGGCCGATAGCTACATAGATACAGATCATGTCCTGATCCTTCTGGTTCAGGATAGTATCCACTGCTACGGTTGTTTTACCTGTCTGACGGTCACCGATGACCAATTCACGCTGTCCGCGGCCGATTGGTACAAGGGCGTCGATCGCCTTGATCCCAGTCTGCAATGGCTCGTCAACCGATTTACGGTCCATAACTCCTGGAGCCGGTGCTTCAATTGGACGGCTCTTAGACGTTTCGATTGTACCGCGCCCATCAATTGGCTGTCCTAGCGGATTCACAACGCGCCCAATCAGTTCTTCTCCGACTGGTACTTGCATGATCCGACCGGTACGGCGAACTTCATCGCCTTCTTTGATCTCTGTGTAAGGCCCCATGATTACGATACCGACGTTATTTTCTTCCAAGTTCTGGGCCATACCCATCACACCGTTTGAGAATTCAAGCAGCTCCCCGGCCATGACGTTATCAAGGCCATGAGCACGAGCAATACCGTCACCGATTTCAATAACCGTGCCGACATCACTTACTTCAATATCTGCATCAAACGATTCAATTTGCTGTTTTATAAGTGTGCTGATTTCTTCAGCTTTGATGCTCATACCATTTCACCCCTATCCTCATTTATCTGCCGTAACAATGTTGCGCTCGATCCGTTTCAGTTTTCCGCTGATGGAACCGTCATAAATCGTATTGCCCATGCGGAGCTTGATGCCCCCCATAATGGAAGGATCCACCACATTGCTCAATTTGACTTCCTTCTTGCCGATCCGTTTGGCAAAGGAAGTTTCGAGTTCTTTCAATTCTGTATCGGAAAGCTGGCGCACCGAGTATACTTCGGCTTCTGCTATTCCCAATGCATCGTTTCTGAATTGAATCAGATGATCAATAATGGATGGAGTGAACTCCACGCGATGGCGTTCCACCAGGATTTTCAGGGTGTTGACGACATCTTTGTCGAGACCTTGAAACACTTCATCAATGAATTGTTTCTTCTTCTCATTATTGACACGGGGATGCTTCAGGAATGTGACCAGATTAGTGTCGGTTTGAAAAACTTCCTTCACTACACGAAACTCTTCCACGAATTTCTCCAGTGCAGCTTTTTCGTTTCCCAGCTGGAAAAGAGCTTCTGCATATCGCTTGGCAACTAGTGCTTCACTCATAGCTCTTCTCCTACCTCTTTAATATAGTCATTTATCAGTTTTTCCTGATCCTGTGCACTGAGCTCTTTCTCAATAACCTTGCTGGCTATCAGCACGGACAGTGAGGCCACTTTATCCTGCAATGCCTGCAGTGCTTTATCTTTCTCGTTCTGGATGTCAGCCTGTGCAGCTTCTTTAATGCGAGCTGCCTCTTGACGGGCAGATTCGATGATTTCCTGTTCCTGCCTTGCTCCGGCGGATTTGGCATCTTCAATCAGCTGCTGGGCTTCCTGTTTCGTCTGCTTCAGCTGTTCTGCTGCCTCCTGGGAGGCTTTTTCTGCATCGGCGCGGTTCTTTTCAGCAGCTTCAATTTCGCCAGCCACGTACTCCTCACGCTTCTGCATCATATTCATAACCGGTCCCCAAGCGAATTTCTTCACAAGTAGAAGGAGTACAATGAAGAAGAACAGCTGTGTAAGCATGTCCCCTACATGCAGTCCGCCAAGGGTCGCGTGAATGATCAAACTATCGGCAAATGTATGCACAGAATTCACTCCTTTCATTGGCCATTTCAGCGGTATTGTATATGTTCGTTTCGATTAAAATCGCCTATGTGTGTCAACCATAGTACAAACAACGGCGAAGGTTCTTCAGGAAGATAATCTTCGCCATCATTTCGACTGCATTCAATTACATTACCATTAATGCGATAACTACCGCGATGATCGGCATCGCCTCAACCAAACCTACACCAATGAACATAGTTGTCTGAAGTTGACCTCTAAGTTCAGGCTGACGGGCAATCCCCTCAACTGTACGACTAACAATCAAACCGTTACCTACACCAGCACCAAGTGCCGCCAATCCTACTGCAATTGCAGCTGCTAAAGCTCCCATAATATAAATCCTCCTCAGTGTTTTTTATAAAATTTTATTATTCCAATTCTAATAGAGCATTCTATTAAAACTGGCTAACTCACCATTCTAGTGGTCATTAGAGACCTTATGCGAAATGTACACCATGGAAAGCATGGTGAAAATGAATGCCTGGATACCGCCGATGAATACACTGAATCCCTGCCATGCAAGGAATGGTATAGCACCGCCTAGGAATCCGAGTACACTTGATGTCGTCAGTCCCACTAGCAGGGATAAGAGAACTTCCCCGGCATAGATGTTACCGAATAGACGCAAGCCAAGCGTCAAGGTGTTCGAGAACTCTTCCACTATTTTAATAGGGAAGAGGTATGGCAGCGGTCGGAAATAATCTGCTGCATACTCTTTGGTACCGCGAAGCTTGATACCATAATAGTGGGTCAGAATGATAACCATTGCTGACAGTGTCAGGGTGATTCCAGGGTCGGCAGTCGGTGATTTCCACCATAAGTCATGGCCGACAACCCCGTTGGTGATAACCCCGAGCAGGTTCCCCACAAGGATGTAGGTGAACAGCGTGATTGCCAACGGAAGGAACAGTCTGCCTGTCCTCCAGTCCATGGTATCGTTGATGATCCCTTTGATGAAGTCGAGGATCCACTCCATGACATTCTGAGCCCCGCTTGGTTTCATCTGAAGCTTCCTGGCCCCCAGCGCACATAGAACAAACACGATCAATGAGGTCACAGCGATCATGAATACGTTCGCCAGATTGAAATCCAGCCAGGAGATTCCAAATACATCTTCCACAATTGGAGCTGTATGATCCAATACTCTCACCTCTCTTATGCTATTTTATTGAATTAATCCATACTACCGCACTACCGTTCAGGGCTGTCCTTCTTTTTGTTGACTATAAGTTGAATAAATAGGTCCAGCATCATAACTATGTATGAAGATACAAGCCCGATGACGACGGCGATAATATGAAATTGTTCCTCAAACCGGAGAGCCACCAGTACGGCCGCTGCTGCTGCAGCCATCCGTGAGAAAGTGCCGATTCCGAGCCTGGAACCGCCCTTTGTTACACTTTCCCCTAACAGGTCCGTTTTCCGCTGGAGCAGCCAAAGGTTGTAAAAGCTGACAGCACTGCCCAGCAGCAGTCCATTGAAGATACGTATGTATGGCGTGAAACCGGCTCCAAGAACCAATAATGCGAGAAGATAGAACATCCACTTGCGCTGACGTTTTAGCATTGAATCATAATCGAACATGTCCATCCTTCTCCTCACACCTGTTACATCACTGCTGAAACACTCCGCATATACCTGTGGATGATTGCTTTTCAGACAAATTTCTGTTGAAAATTACAAATACTGACATTTGTTGAAAACCTTCTCATCCCACACTAAGCAAGTTTACAATAGCCCAACCTCTATTGTCAATTGCAACTCCTACCTTATTTCTTATATATATACGGCAATTTTTGGCGGGTTATTTAGAGTGAGTATTCATTGCTGGGCGCGGTTTTACTAAGCCCTTCACCGCCCGGCATCCATTTATGCTGGCAAAACCCGCTTATCCGGCCTTTCCATGCCGTTATGCCGGCAATTCCTTACCGATGGCGTAATGACGGTAATTTTCGCGCCTGCAGGTTCATGGAAACAGAAAAAGTGACATTTTTGTGAACTTACGAGAATGGATATTATCCTTTCCCTAGTCATTCACAATCATGCCACTATAGCGGTGCTATTCTAAGTGAAGAAGCAGTTCTACACTCTCCTGCTCCCCATTTTCCAAATAGGCTGTGATTACAGCGATATAGTACCCCGGGGGCCCGAGATCTTCGCCTGTCAGCTTCCCTTCATTCTGCCCTGTCTCCGGTTCTTCCACCCGTAGCAGGTTCCGCTCATACATCAGGGTATCAGGATCATACAAATCCACCTCTGCCAGTACTGCCTTCTCGGTCAGGTACAGGTGGTATTCATACATGTCGTCTTCGAACATCCGCGGTTCCAGCTCAAACCCCATTACTTTCGGCTGCCCTGCCTGTTGATTGACAAAGAGATATGGCAAGTGGATCCGCTGCTCTTCCTCCATCAGGGTAATCCAACCCTGGTGGACACCTTCCTCCAGCTGCTGTGAATTCACAACCAGTTTCACCGGCAGCTCGGCACTTTCTCCCGGTGCCACTTCCACTGTCGTGGGAAACTCCCAGGTCAATCCCCTTTGCTTGCGAGGAATGTCAAATGTATAGGTCTTTGGCTTGCTGCCGTGATTTTCCACTTTGAGAACCTTTGTCGCTGATTCCCTATAACCTGCCATGGTTCCAAGGGAAATCATCGGATCATGGATGATGGTCTCCGCCTCGACAGCCTCCTTGGGCCGGATTTCCCCCATTCCCTGGATAGTCGCTTTCTCACTGGGTTTCCCGTCTTCCTCCAACGGCAATGCCGTCGTCATTAGTGCACCAAACAACTGTTCATTGCTCCAATCGGGATGTGCTTCCTTCAGCAAGGCAAGCGCACCGGTGACATGGGGTGCTGCCATGCTGGTCCCCTGCAGCTGCTGATAGCCGTCCGGCACGGTACTGATGATTTCCGTTCCAGGAGCAATCACATCCGGCTTGATATCCCAATTTACCGTCACCGGGCCCCGCGAGCTAAATTCCGCCACTGCTTTTTCCATATCCATGTAATTGGTCTCCAACCTTACCGGGCCTTGCTGGAGCTGTTCCTCCAGCCAAAGCCCTGCTTCCCGGGCAATAGAAGCGACAGGAATGGTGATTGGATCGTTCCCGCCATCAACAGAGCCATTCAAGGGGCCATCTTCATGATTATAAATAATCACCCCTGCTGCACCGGCCTCTTCTGCATGTTTTGCCATCTCATAAAAGGGCACCTCTCCCCGTTGGAATAAAGCGATTTTCCCGGTGAGGGCCTCCCCATCCCCACGGACGACCTGGGCGGCCCTCTCAAGCTGCCATGGAACCGACCCATGCATCGCAGCTAAAGGTATCGTCGTATCCGAGGGAAAATGATAAAGGAACGGCTGCTTCCTTTCTGGACTGGATGCACCCACGCCCAATGCGCCAGAAGCCGTCGCCGGCGAACCAACCGTCCAGTCGCCCGGGCCATTATTGCCATTGGCCAGCACGACCGCCACGCCCAATTCACTCGCACGGTTGACAGCCATGCTTGTCGGATAATCCGGACCGTTCACCGTGTTGCCAAGCGACAGATTCATAATGTCAACGCCATCCTTTACAGCCTGCTCCATCGCCGCAATTACTTGGATGCTTGTGCCCCTGCCGCCCGGTCCGAGTGCCCGGTATGCATAGATCTCCGCATCCGGAGCGACTCCCTTCATCACCCCGTCCGCTGCAATGATCCCCGCAACATGGGTTCCGTGTACCGTCGGAATCCCTTCTCCGGCTACTGTCTCCATCGGATCATCATCAAGATCGACCAAATCATAGCCTCCCCGGTAGTTTGCCGCAAGGTCTGGATGGTTATAGTCAATCCCCGTATCCACCACCCCTACTTTGATTCCTTTCCCGGTATAGGAGGTATCGTTCAAAGAAGATGGGAGCACCCCTTCCTCACCAGGCTCGGCCATTACAGCAGACATCTGGTCAGGAGCGGCCTCATAGGTCCTCACCTGATGGAGTGATGTCACGAATTCCAGTTCATTCAGCACCTCCAGCTTCTCCGGCCGGCCCCTTAATGCCAATCCACCGAATAATTGCTCATATACTTCAACCACTTCAATCATCGGGTGGTAGCTCTCCAAATATTCCTTATGTTCCCAGGGGTCTCCTTCAACTTCGACAATAATCGACTGTGCCTCACTATCCTTGGGCGCAGCATGGATCCCCGGTAAAGCAAAGAAGATAGCAGATAAGATGAAAATAACCCCAGCTGTACAGCGGTGCATGGCAAGACTCCTTTTTCTGCTTAGCTTTGGCGGATATGGCGTAAATATACCATCTTCCATGTCGGCTGGCAGGAGAGTAGGTGAAGTGAGTGGGCTCCTAGCGATTTTTCCGCTCTCCTGCTGATTTCCACACGCACCTAGCGATACTTCCGCTCTCCGGCCGATTCCCACTCGATACAGGCGATATTTCCATCCTACCCATGTATCCTTCACCATATAAAAAAGCCGCATCAATGAGCGATTCATTGATGCGGCCTATAAAAAGTACATGCCTATTTTCAGCCGTTGAAATAATCCAGGATGGCATCGGCAATCCGGCGGGAGGCTTCTCCATCACCATAAGGGTTGGAGGCCTTCGCCATTTTTCGATGCTCTTCCTCATTAGAAAGCAGTTCATCCGCCAGCTCGAAGATCCTGTCTTCCTCTGTTCCGGCTAGCTTCAATGTACCGGCTTCGATCCCCTCGGGCCTCTCCGTTGTATCACGGAGCACAAGTACCGGAACACCCAGGGAAGGTGCTTCCTCCTGTACGCCGCCGGAGTCAGTCAGGATCAGGTGGGCTCTGGAGGCGAAGTTATGGAAATCGACTACACCGAGCGGTTCTATCAATTGGATCCTGTCATCATTTCCAAGAATTTCGTTGGCCGTCTCCTGGACAACAGGATTCAAATGCACCGGATAGATGACCTTAATATCATCATGGGCCTCTACCAGGCGTTTGATCGCACGGAACATCTGCTGCATATTCGCTCCCAGGTTTTCCCGGCGGTGGGCGGTCATCAGTACGAGCCGCTTGCCGTCCAGGTCATCGAGCACCGGGCTGGAATAGTTGTCGTTCACCGTCGTTTTCAGCGCATCAATCGCTGTATTGCCGGTTACTTTAATCGACTCCTCCGGCTTATGTTCCTCCAGCAGGTTATTCTTTGATTTATCTGTCGGAGAGAAATGAAGATCGGCCATGACGCCGGTCAGCTGCCGGTTCATCTCTTCCGGGTACGGAGAATATTTATCCCATGTCCTCAGACCCGCTTCCACATGGCCTATGGCAATCTGGTTGTAATATGCGGCCAGGGAGGCGGCAAAGGTCGTGGTCGTGTCCCCATGTACCAGCACCATATCCGGCTTGGTCTCTTTCATGACTTCATCCAGTCCTTCAAGCGCACGGGTGGTAATCTGTGCCAGGGATTGCTTTTTCTTCATGATATTCAAATCGTAGTCCGGCTGAATATCAAAGATTTCCAATACCTGGTCGAGCATCTCCCGGTGCTGGGCCGTTACGGTGACGATAGATTCGAATTCTTCCGATCGCTTGTTCAGTTCCAGGACAAGCGGAGACATCTTGATCGCCTCTGGCCTTGTCCCAAAAATGGTCATCACTTTTATACGCTTCGTCATTTGATTTATCTCACTCCATCAGCATAGTAGGTTTCCGATACCAGAAATTCCTTATTTGGTTCCGAATAGACGGTCTCCTGCATCACCGAGTCCCGGAATGATGTAGCCTTTCTCGTCCAGCTTCTCATCCAGTGCAGCAAGGTAGATATCGACATCCGGATGCGCTTCCTTGATCACTTCCACACCCTCTGGCGCAGCAATCAGGCACATCAGCCGGATATTTTTGGCTCCACGCTTTTTCAACGATTCAATCGCGTCATTGGCTGAACCGCCTGTAGCGAGCATCGGGTCGATGACAATCAATTCACGCTCTTCAATATCGGAAGGAAGTTTAATATAGTACTCATGCGGTGTCAGCGTCTCCGGATCACGGTACAGTCCGACATGCCCCACTTTTGCTGCTGGGATTAGGTCGAGCATACCATCGACCATGCCTAGTCCTGCACGGAGGATCGGGATCAGGCCGATTTTCTTGCCGGCAAGCACCTTGGTCTTTGCGGTTGTCACCGGTGTATCGGTATCAATCTCTTGTACCGGCAGGTTTCGGGTGATTTCGAACGCCATCAGCATGGCTACCTCATCCACCAATTCACGGAACTCTTTGGTGCCTGTGCGTTTATCCCTTATGTACGTTAATTTATGTTGAATCAGCGGGTGATCCAGTACGAATACATTGCCCATTATGCCGAACACTCCTTTAAATGTTATATCTTTAAAATTGTACTAATAAAACCCGGCCGTTTCAAGCCGGGTTATCAAAGCTTCCATCGAAAAAAGGGGCTCCCGGCCCGGGAACCCCTGATGTGTACGTACTATTTTCTATTTCATGGACAATATTGATTTTTATAAATCAGAAGCTTATTGATACAGCGGGAATCTCTTTGTCAGTTCTTTTACCCGTTCTGCCGCTTCTTTCAATGTTGCTTCATCCTCATGATTCTTAACAGTGAGGGCAATGATCTCGGCGATTTCCTTCATTTCCTCTTCCTTGAAGCCGCGGCTGGTGACGGCTGCCGTTCCAATCCGTACGCCGCTGGTAACAAATGGGCTTTCGGTATCATATGGAATAGTATTTTTGTTGGTAGTGATGCCAATTTCATCCAATACATGTTCAGCTATCTTACCGCTGATTCCCAAGGAAGTAACATCCAACAATAGGAGATGGTTGTCCGTACCGCCGGAAACAATGCGCAAGCCTTCGCCAGACAAGCTTTCGCCAAGTACTGCTGCATTCTTGACGATCTGGTTTGCATACTCCTTGAAATCGTCGGACAATGCTTCCTTGAAGCAGACGGCTTTTGCAGCAATAATATGCATCAGTGGTCCGCCCTGCATACCAGGGAATACGGCCTTGTCGATCTGCTTGGCATATTCCTCTTTGCAAAGAATCATGCCGCCGCGTGGGCCGCGCAACGTCTTATGGGTAGTCGTGGTTACAAAGTCGGCATGTGGCACTGGGCTCGCATGAACGCCGGTTGCTACAAGTCCGGCAATATGGGCCATGTCCACCATCAGGTAAGCATCCACACTGTCGGCAATCTCACGGAATTTGGCAAAGTCGATTTCACGGGAATAAGCGCTAGCCCCAGCGACGATCAGCTTCGGCTTCACTTCTTCCGCCTTCGCTTTCACTGCATCATAATCCAATTGTTCAGTTTCCTTGTCCACACCATAGTCGACAAAATTATAAAGCTTGCCGCTGGAATTGACAGGGCTGCCGTGGGTAAGATGCCCGCCATGGTTGAGGTTCATCCCGAGCACGGTATCGCCCGGCTCAAGAATGCTGAAATAAACAGCCATATTCGCCTGTGCACCGGAATGCGGCTGGACATTGGCATGCTCGGCACCAAAGAGCTCTTTCGCCCGGTCGCGCGCCAGGTTCTCCACGACATCCACATGTTCACATCCGCCATAATACCTCTTACCCGGATATCCTTCTGCATACTTATTGGTCAGGACAGAGCCCATCGCTTCCATTACTGCTTTAGAAACAAAATTTTCTGAAGCGATTAATTCAATTTTGTCCTGTTGCCGTTTGGTCTCCGCTTGAATTGCATTGAATAGTTCTTGGTCTGATTGCTTAAGATGGTCCATTACTGTTCCTCCCCTATATGATTATATCTAACACTCCGCCGGACGGAGCAGTTAAAACCCGCCTAGAGGGCTCCCGCTAAGAGACGTGCGGATAGCCGAGCTGCCGCTTTTTGGATGATGGAAAGCACGGCAGCATTTGCCGATTCAACACTTGTTGTTCAGCCTGGTGTCCTCATAATTGGCCCGTTTTCCGCCGATCAGCTTCGGCCGGCTGCGTGCGCCTGACACCCTTGCATTGCCGATAAAGCGCTGCTTGAACCTGAGCGGTACAGCCACGTGTCTGATCTGCATGCCGATCATCGTTTCGCCGATATCCATGCCTGCATCTGCTTTGATGAATTCCACTACCGCAGGGTCATCCATTTGCTTATATGCATGGGCAGCCATGGAACCGCCTGCTGTGGGTACCGGAATGGCTGAGACTTCTTCGAGCTGGGAAGACCTGACTATCTCCCTGTCCACCACGAGCGCACGATTCAAATGTTCACAGCATTGAAAAGCCAGACAAATACCGGTCTGCTGCTTCAGCCGGTTTAGTTCGCGGAACAGGATGGAAGCAATTTCCTCACTTCCCGCTGTGCCGATCTTCTCCCCAATGACTTCACTGGTCGAACAGCCGACCACAAACAAATCCCCCTCATGCAAATATCCGCTGTCCTTCCATTCCTCTAGGACTGCTTCTATATCCCGCTGGACTTGCTGATTGAATTCGGTCATTAGCTGATCACCCACCTGTCCAATAGTTTGTGAATCTGCATATTCACGTATATTATTAAGCAAATTAATAATATAGTTCGGAATTAACTGTTGCTTATCTACATTATGCCTTATTTTGTTCCAGTTTTTAAGTCTTTTTTGTAAATTAACTAATGTTTTTTATAAAATGCCATGTTGGAGATGAATGGGCGCAAAAATGGCGGATGCTCTCTAACAGCCAGGATAATGAAATGCTTCTTAATTTCTCCGCGGAAAACCCCTGCCGGCGCATGGCTTGCCCTCCGAAAAAAGCGGCCGAAGTAAGACCCAGCCGGTTCACGTTACATACCGCAATGCGCAAAAAGACGGTCAGGCTGCAGTACCAAGGCAGCAACCAACTCATTCATCCATACACATTCATTTAATTTTCACGGCAAGCATATCAATATACTTCTCCATTTCGGCCAATGTCTCCTGATAAACATGAAGGTCACCGCCGAATGGATCGGATATATCATAATTGATGAGGTCCGCTTCAAGCTGCTGGATATGTTCCGCATCTTCACGGAGGTGCTCCCTCAGCTTGCGATCCAGCACCTTATTATCAAATTTCCTTTCATTTTCCTGAATGAACAGAGAACGTTTTTCCTCGTAATCCGCATAGGCTTTCTTCAGCCGGTCCCATACCTGTCTATCGGTATCAGAGACATATTCCTTCAACGTGTAGTACTTATCTTGGAAACTCGGATATTCCATAATCAACGATTGTTTATGTTGTGTGGTCATTGTCAGCACAATGTCTGCCCATTGCAGGAGAGTTGGGACCACTGGCTGGGATAGATGATCCGCCTCCACACCTTTTTCCTTCAATGCACGAATGGCATTCGCATTGGCGCGCTGATTTTTCCCGGCAAAAATTCCCGCCGACTGGACCTCGGCCTCAGGCACTTTTCTCTTCAGCAGTGCCTCCGCCATCGGACTTCGGCATGTATTTCCCGTGCATACAAACAAAATTTTCATCCAAGATCCCCCGTTTCATTACTCTCCTTCAAATATATCATATGTATGGGAAAAACGAGAGGGGAAAGCAAGGGCATAAACAGGGCGGATGCCAGGCAGAAATATACATCCAGGTGAATAGAGAAGCTGCATATACCATTCAGCCGAATAATACATGCAGCCCAAATCCGCAGAGGATGCTGCCTCCCAATATTTCGCTGTATATCCCAAGCAGCCCCTGCACTTTCCGCCCGAGCAACATGCCGCTCCATGCCAGCATCATGCTGATGGCTCCGAAAAGCATCAGGGCCAGCATGATTTTCACTCCGGAAAGCCCGAGGCTGAGACCGACGGAGAAACTGTCAATGCTTACACTGAAGGCCAGCAGGAGCAGCCCAACCCCGACCGGCTGCATCGGGCTGGATGGCCCTTCCGAAAAGGCGGAAAATACCATTTGGGCGCCAATCCCGAACAGCAGCAGCCCTCCGGCAAGCGTGGTCAGCTGCCCGATTTGGGCAGAAAGGAATGTCCCGAGCAATATTCCTAAAAAAGGCATCACCACATGCATGATGCCGATAGTCAAGCCGATCAAGGCAATCCGCTTTAGCCGCAGCTGTTGCATACCAATGCCCAGACAGACGGAAAAGGCGTCCATCCCGAGTGCGGCTGCCATAAATACCAATGAGACGATTTCCGCTATGTAATACCCCTGCATTCGATCTCCCCCCTGCACATGCTTATTAACTATATGCATGTCCAAGGGGGAATATGATGGGTGCAATGCAGGCCATCAAAGGGCGCCTAATCCAACAGCACGTAATCACTTGCGGCTTTTTTCAGCCGGTTCATGACTGCCTGGCCAAGTCCCTCTTCCGGAAAAGCTTCACAGATAATGAGGTCGATATCCCCTTCCTTAAAGGTCCGCAGCCCGTCATAGAGATTTGCTGCGATTTCCGCGATATTTTCACCTAGCTCCATCTTGTGATCTGCATCCAGCAGTCCGGAAAGAGCGGTTCCGGCAAGCAAGCCGACCCGCTTCCCGTTCTGCTTTTCCCTGTCAATCAGATCCTGAATGGCTTGTATATTCCCTTTCACCAGCCATAAAGGCACCTCAGGAGAATAATGCCTGTATTTCATGCCGGGCGCTTTCGGCCGATCATTCTCCCCGGCAAGAGCAGGGTCGACCATCACTTTGCCGATCACCTTCTCCAGCTGTTCCCGGGTAATGCCGCCTGGGCGGAGGATGATTGGAATCTCCTCGGTACAGTCCACCACGGTGGATTCCAAGCCGACACCCGTCGGTCCTCCGTCCAACAGCCCAGCAATCTTTCCATTCAGATCGGCCCAGACATGATCTGCCGTTGTCGGGCTCGGCTTACCGGACAGGTTCGCACTCGGCGCAGCAACCGGCAAACCGCAGGCCTTGAGCAGTTCATAGGCAACCGGATGGTCGGGAATGCGCACACCAATCGTAGGGAGTCCGGCCGTGACGTTCTCAGCACAGGCACCATTGCTCGGCAGCACCAAGGTCAACGGCCCGGGAGCGAAGGCATCCAGCAGCTTTTCCACATATGGAAGCGGGCGCTCTACCAGCTGATACAGCTGCTCCCTTCCAGCAATATGAGCAATCAGGGGATTATCCTGCGGGCGGCCTTTCGCTGCAAAGATCTTTGCTACAGCTTCTTCCCTCGTCGCATCTGCCCCCAGACCATAGACAGTCTCGGTTGGGAAGGAGACGGCTTCCCCTCTTCTCAGGAGCTCTGCCGCTTCCTGAATCGCTTGGTTGTTCCATCTTCCATTCTCCTGTATCTTCCATCTTGTTGTTTCCATCGCATCTTCCCTCTTTTCTATCCTACATTTTAGAGGATAATCCACAGGGAGTAAAACATTATAGAAGGACCTGGGGATAAATCTTCTTAGCAAATCATATTAAAAATCCCGTGGAATGTTTATCCACAGGATTTTTGTTTTATCGACGGCTTTCAACAAGATCAGCCTTCATTTTATACACAGAAATATTCGTTTACTCACATTTTTCCAACAAGTTACCCACATGCCCCTGTGGATACTGTGTATATCTTATTATGATACGCTGTAGGACCACCAATTTCCTTCAGATGCACGGTATCTATCCACAACTGCGTGTTCATTCTGGGGATGGAATTGAAGGGCTTCCAATAATAAATCCAGGAATGGCTGATGACTGTGGACAAACAGCTTTTTGGCATTTTTCTTGCGGGCCAATGTCAAAATGGCATCCAGCAGGAATGGCAGTCTGGCTGCTTCTGCCTGTGTGATATACAGCTTCTTCAGCCAGTATACCCCGTCTTCCATCTCTTCCAGCTGAAAACTGCCCTCGATTACTCCATCAATTTCTACTACATAGCCTTTTAACAGCAGGCTTTCCTTCTGGATGCTCTCATTATTGCTTAAGTACTTGTTCAACTTCTCCTCCGGTGCACGGTAGGCAGGAATCAGATTCATGTGCAGCTCACCTCTATTTTTTAGTCTAGTATTGGCTGATTTCTATCATTCTATGCACATCATCTCTACTTCATGACCAGCCGAGCCATTCAAACAGAAAGAATTTCACTTCCGTCTCTTCCTCGGCTGCTTCCTGCTCTTCCAATCCCTGCTCATCCCCTTCAGCAGCTGCCACGGAGGTGCCATTGGAGAAGTCCAGAAAACACAGCGGCGGGAAGAGGACACACCACCAATTGGCGCCTTCTGCCTCGCCGATCGAGATCAGCACTGCCTCGTATTCACCCTCTGGATAAAGATAGTTTCCATACAGCTTTGTTGGAAAGCTGATATTCTTGCCATATTCCACCTCAAAGGACTGCTCCTTGCCTTCCTCCTGCAGCACCTCGGCAACCACTGCTTCCACCTGTGGAATGCGCTCGGCAATCAATTCCCTTGCCACATCAATATCTGTGAGATGCTGGACCCAGTCGGTAATCTCCTCATTCACACGGTCTCTGATCACCCGTTTCAATTCCTGGTCTTCCTCGCTGTCACTGTTGGCCAGAATCCGGAGGCGGATCGCTTCATCCGGGATTACCTGAAATTCCATGACTTCTTCATCTATTTGTTCACTGACTCCCTGTGCCGGCAGACTAAAAAAAATTAAAAGAAATATAAAAGCAAAAAATACTAGTTTCCTCATTTGTCCTTCCCCCTTGGAACTGTTCTATCCACAGTATGGGCAGAGCCAAATGATTCTAAACTAGTATTCTCGCAAAATTCCTATTTAATTTCGGCGGCAACGATCCGGTCCTTCCCGTTGATATCCTGAATGACTTCCGGTTTGCTTTGCGGAAAAACCTGTTTGATGATATGCTGGACAGCTTTCCCTTGCTGATAGCCGATTTCAAACGCAAGCAGGCCGCCCTCAGCCAGCAGATGCTTCGCCTGGGAGGTAAGCTGCTTATAGGCAGCAAGCCCTTCCTCCTCCGCAAAAAGCGCAAGCTCCGGATCAAAATTCCGTACGGTGTCGGATAAGGATGGTGCTTCTTCTTCAGAAATATAGGGCGGATTGGACACAATGACATCCGCTTTTACCCCCAGGCCGATGAGAGGCTTCAAGAAATCACCTTCCAGAAAACGCACATCCGCCCCAAGGTTCTCCGCGTTTGCCTTGGCTGTTTCCAGTGCTTTGGCGGATATATCTGTGGCATACACTTGCGAGCCAGGCAGTTCCAGGGCAAGGGTAGCAGCAATGACACCACTGCCCGTACCTGCGTCCATTATGACTGGACGCTCTATTTTGACGCTCATGAGAATATGCTGGATGAGCTCTTCTGTCTCCGGCCGCGGAATCAGGACGTGCCGATTGACGGTGAATTCCCTTCCCCAAAACATCTCCCGGCCGGTCAGATGCTGGACGGGCACCCCTGTTGCCGCATGACTTTGTATATCTTCCGTAAATGCTTCAACCACATCATGAGGCAAAGGCTCGCGCATCTGCATCAGAAACTGGCTCCGCGACAAACCGAGATGGTATTGCAGCAGGATTTCCGCCACTCTTGCTTCCCGTTTATGTTCTTCTAAAAAAGAAGAAGCCCATTGAAGGACTTCATACTGTTTCCTGCTCATGTTATTCACCAATCTGTTCCAGTTTCTTCGCCTGCTCTTCCATCAACAGGGCATCGACAAATTCATCGAGCTTGCCCTGCATCACCTGGTCCAGCTTCTGGATGGTGAGGCCGATACGATGGTCTGTCACACGGTTCTGCGGATAATTATACGTCCGGATCCGCTCAGAACGGTCCCCAGTACCAACCGCAGACTTCCGGTTTTCATCATACTCCGCCTGTGCTTCCTGCTGATATTTATCATAAATGCGGGCACGCAGCACTTTCATGGCCTTTTCTTTGTTCTTGATCTGGGACTTTTCATCCTGGATGGAAACCACAATCCCTGTCGGCTCATGGGTTAGACGGACAGCAGACATGGTTGTGTTGACACTCTGGCCTCCAGGGCCGCTGGATGCGAAGGTGTCCACACGGATATCCTTCTCATGCACTTCCACTTCCACTTCCTCTGCTTCCGGCAGTACGGCTACCGTGGCAGTGGAAGTATGGATACGTCCGCCAGATTCCGTTTCCGGCACACGCTGCACGCGGTGTGCACCATTTTCGTATTTCAGTCGGGAATAGGCGCCCTCTCCCTTAATCAAGAAGATGATCTCTTTATATCCGCCTACACCAGTGGAGCTTGCCTCCATCACTTCGATTTTCCAGCCGAGCGACTCCGCATAGCGGGAGTACATCCGGTACAGGTCGCCAGCGAACAATGCAGCTTCATCTCCACCAGCAGCCCCGCGGATTTCCATGAATACATCTTTCTCATCATTCGGATCCTTCGGCAGCAAGAGAATTCTCATCTTCTCTTCCAGCTCTTCCTTGGATTCCTGCAATTCGGAGATTTCCGCCTTCACCATTTCTTCCATTTCATTATCCAAGCTGTCCTCCAGCATCTCTTTTGCATCTTTCAGCTGGCTGGTAACATCTTTATATTCCCGGTATGCTTGCACGACATCCTCCAAGCCCGCCTGCTCCTTGGAATACTCGCGAAGCTTGCCTGTTTCATTAATAACCTCTGGATCACTCAGCAATTCATTCAATTTATTGTAACGATCCTCAAGCGCTTGCAATCGGTCTAACATCACGTTCACCTCTTTTTCGATTAACAGTATAATTATAGTATACACAAGGGGTCAGGTCAAAGTTATTTGGGCTGGGCGCGGTGGGTGGTGCTGCGGCCCGAGTGCGGGTGCTGAAGCCCAAGTGAGTGGGCATGCGGCCCGAGTCGAAATAGGCATCCAACCCTGGATATATAAAAAGTGCCTGTATAGGCACTTTTTTAATTGGAGCTTTCGGTTAGGCTCTTTATTTTTTTGCTTTTGGGTTTATTCGGCACTTCATGATGATGGCGGCATCTAGGCTCGTAGGATTCCGATGCACCGACCAATATGATCGGGTCGTCGTAGGAAGCAGGCTTGCCGTCAATCAGGCGCTGGGTGCGGCTAGCAGGAGAACCGCAAACCGGACATATGGCATTCAGCTTGGTCATCGATTCGCATAATGCCATCAGCTCAGGCATGACTCCGAATGGCTCGCCGCGGAAATCGGTATCCAGCCCGGCGGCGATGACACGGATTCCCTGATTGGCCAGCGTTTCAGCAACTTCGACAATATCTTCATCAAAGAATTGGACCTCGTCAATTCCGACGATATCCACATTTTCATCTACATGCTCCAGAATTTCCCATGACTCTTTAACAGGCCGGGCCACGGTCGACGAGCCATTGTGGGAGACAACGGATTCCTCGTCATACCGGTTATCAATGGCCGGCTTGAATACACGAACAGACAAATTTCCATAGGTAGCCCTGCGGACACGGCGGATGAGCTCCTCCGACTTGCCTGAAAACATGCTGCCGCAAATGACCTCGACCCACCCGCTTTGTTTCATTACATACATTCTAGGTTCTCCTTCTCCATTTGGTCTGCACGATTATGTATACAAGCAGTAATAGTTTACCACTTTTACTGCTTTTTCTAACCGTTTTTTTCTGGTAATAAAAGTAAAAGAACAGGCAAAATATAGACATTTTGCCTGTCCTCTTCCTAACTCTTCCATAAATTAAAGATGGAAGGTCGGCTAAAGCCGCCGCTCCCGGTGGCAGCGCCGACCCACCCGCTAAAGGCGGGTACAGCCTCTTAGTTCATATTATATTTTTTCTTGAATCGGTCTACACGGCCGCCGACTTTATCAGCTTTTTGCTTACCAGTGTAGAATGGGTGTGAAGCAGAGCTGATTTCCACGCGAATCAATGGGTACGTGTTACCGTCTTCCCATTCGATGGTTTCGTCGGAGCTCTTAGTTGAGCCAGTCAGAAATTTGTAATCAGAACTAGTATCAAGAAATACTACTTTTCTGTATTCTGGATGAAGATCCTTTTTCATGTCTTTCCACTCCTTTTTGCCCTGAATCCTTTGGAAACAGAGTTATTGTAAGAGATGTCACAGGTACAATACCTTCTCTAAACTCACATAGAAAGATTATAACAGTCCGGGAGGGTGAATGCAATAGCAGGGCTGGATAAAGTTATTGCCAATCCGCTATTTCTTCATACCCTTCCGTTTCATCTCCTGGTCCATTTGCTGTAGGAACTCTTCGTTGGATTTGGATGCTTTCAGTTTTCTCAGGAAGCGGTCCAGGAAGTCATGGGAATCCTGCATAGTTTTGCGGATTGTCCACATTTTGTCCAGATGGTCCTTATCAAGCAGCAGCTCTTCCTTCCTTGTACCGGATTTGAGAATGTCCATGGCCGGGAAAATCCGGCGCTGAGCCAGATTGCGGTCTAGATGAAGCTCCATATTGCCAGTACCTTTGAACTCTTCATAAATGACGTCATCCATACGCGAGCCGGTATCTACCAAAGCGGTAGCCAGCACCGTGAAGCTGCCGCCTTCTTCGATGTTCCGAGCAGCCCCAAAGAAGCGCTTCGGACGGTGGAATGCTGCAGGGTCAATACCGCCGGAGAGTGTACGCCCGCTTGGCGGGATCGCCAGGTTATAGGCACGTGCCAACCTGGTGATACTGTCCATCAGGACGATGACATCACGCTTATGCTCCACCAGCCGCATCGCCCGCTCGAGCACCAATTCGGAAACCTTGATATGGTTCTCCGGCACTTCGTCGAACGTCGAACTTACCACGTCTACATCCGGTGATACCGAACGCTCAATATCAGTGACTTCCTCTGGGCGCTCATCAACCAGGAGGATGATCAGTTTAGCTTTCGGATGGTTTTGTGTGACGCTGTTGGCAATTTCCTTCAGCAGCATCGTCTTACCGGCTTTTGGAGGAGCGACAATCAGTCCGCGCTGTCCAAAGCCTACCGGTGTCATCAAATCCATGATCCTGGTGGAAAGCGTACCCTTCTCATTTTCCAGCTTCATCAGCCTGTCCGGATAGAGTGCAGTCAATGCAGGGAAATGTACACGGTCTTTGGAGGAATCGGGGTCTTCGTCGTTGACGGCGTCCACATGCAGCAGCCCGTAGTATCGTTCGTTCTCTTTTGGCGGCCGGACCTTCCCGGAAACTTTATCCCCGTTCCGGAGGTCGAACCTGCGGATTTGGGAGGCGGAAATATAGATATCTTCCGCGCTTGCTGAGTAATTGATCGGCCTCAAAAATCCGAAGCCTTCGGAAGGAATGATTTCAAGCACACCATCCATAAACAGGAAGCCGTCTTTCTCAGCCTGCGCTTTCAAGATGGCAAAGATCAGTTCCCTTTTGGTCAATTTCGCATAATAGGAAACCTTATATTCTTTGGCCAATGCGTATATTTCTTTCAATGTTAATGTCTCCAGATGGGAGATTGTCAATTCTGCCATGATATTCACCACGCCTATCAGTTTTTAGTTCAGTTTTAAAAATAAAATATATGAATGCCTTTTTTAGGAAGGTCTTTCCGAAGATTTGGAAGAATGGTCAGAAGATAGATTGGAAGTCCGAAGAGTCACGGAAATAGAATAAGTATATTTATGATAGCCAATATCATCTTCACATATACCATATATTACTCTTTCAGTTAGCAATATTCAACTCTATTTTAAAGTTTTGCTAGATAACGGTGATTCCGCAAGATGGCGGCACCCCTTTGGAACCTACACAAAAGGAAGCCAGAATAAAATATGGCTTCCTTTTGGTAGATTTAATTATGGTTTAATGACCAGGTTCGGTTTCTTCTGGAGGCTGTGTTCTCCACCGATAAAACGGACAGTTCCGCTCTTCGCCCGCATGACAACTGTTTCCGTTGTCGCGCTGGACCCTTTGAACTGTACACCCTTCAACAGCTCGCCATCGGTTACGCCTGTCGCCGCAAAAATAGCATCATCCCCGCTGCAGAAATCTTCCATATAGAAGACCTTCTCCAGATCAGAGATTCCCATTTTCAGACAGCGTTCCCTCTCTTCTTCATTGGACGGAACAAGTTTTCCTTGAATCTCACCGCCGAGGCATTTCAATGCAGCAGCCGCCAGTACACCCTCTGGTGCTCCGCCAATCCCGAGAAGGATATCCACCCCAGTATCATCAAAGGCAGTATTCATCGCTGCAGCCACATCACCAGCCGGTATCAGTTTAATTCTGGCACCTGTTTCACGGATTTCTTCAATCAGCTTCTGATGCCGCGGACGGTCCAATACTGTAGCCACCACATCTTCAATGTCCTTGTTCTTTGCTTTGGCAACAGCTTCCAGGTTTTCACGGGTGGATGCGTTTATATCTATCATCCCGACAGCTTCCGCACCGACAGCTATTTTCTGCATGTACATGTCAGGTGCATGCAGGAGAGTCCCCCTGTCAGCAATAGCAATGACAGCCAGGGCATTCCAGGAACCCTGTGCGACGATGTCCGTACCTTCCAGCGGATCCACTGCTACATCCACTCCCGGTCCGGAACCAGTCCCCAGTTCTTCCCCAATATAAAGCATCGGCGCCTCGTCGCGTTCACCTTCCCCGATCACTACCGTACCCTGCATCGGAATCGTATCAAATACATCCCGCATAGCAGTGGTCGCCGCATCATCAGCTTCCTCTTTCTTACCGCGCCCCATCCATCTAGCAGACTTCAACGCAGCCGCCTCCGTAACCCTAACAATCTCCATCGATAAACTTCTCTCCATATAAAACCTCTCCCTTTATATCAA
This sequence comes from Virgibacillus sediminis, assembly GCF_042643265.1. NCBI lineage: Bacteria > Bacillati > Bacillota > Bacilli > Caryophanales > Bacillaceae > Virgibacillus > Virgibacillus sediminis. The sequence continues at coordinate 61,990 of NZ_JBHRRZ010000017.1, forward strand.
AATAAAATATCCTCATCCCAAAAAGAATATTTATAAATAGAAAGGCTGTGGCGACCGTTTAGGAACGGACGCATAAGCAAGAGGCCGTAAAACGCCGGATCTTTGGCGTTTGAAGTGGCTATTGCTTATGACGGCAGGTCCTGGAAGCCAGAGCCGGACAATAGAAAGGCTGAGCGGGCTCGATCAGCGGCGACATGCATAAGCAGAAGACCTTAGAGCGGATGGGTTTCCCGCTTAAAGTGTCGGCTGCTTATGTCACGAGCCGCTAGCCCGGAAAGCCAGACAACAGAAAGGCTGTGGCGACCGATTAGAAACGGACGCATAAGCAAGGGCCCGTTCGGTCCTGTCGCAGAAAAGCGGACAAGTTTGCCGAATCTCCCCCTGCATAAATCCAGAAGGTTCTCGGATGCTGATGATACATTTAAGAATTCTGGAACTGCCTGATCTCCAAGTCAGTCATTTCTTCACGCCATACCTTGGCACCGAGGCTGTTCAGTTTTTCCGTGATTTTTTCATATCCTCTATCGATATGATCCAGTCCGGTAATCTCTGTCACACCCTCCGCCATCAGGCCGGCGATGATCAAGGATGCCCCGGCACGCAGGTCACTGGCTCTTACCCTTGCTCCTTCAAGCTGAACGGGTCCGGAGACAATGGCCGAGCCGCCTTCCACTTTAATGGAAGCATTCATCCGCCTTAATTCATCTATATGCTTGAGGCGGGCGGAGTAGATGGTATCCGTGACAACACCGGTGTTTTCGGCTTTTGTAAGCAGTGAAGTGAATGGCTGCTGCAGGTCTGTAGGAAAGCCCGGATAGACAAGTGTCTTGATATCCACACTTTTCAGCCGTTTCCCTGGTCTGACCAGCAGCTGTTCATCACTTTCTTCCACCGTGACACCCATTTCCCGGAGTTTGGCCAATACAGACTCCAGATGCTGGGAGATCACATTATCCACAATTACTTCTTTTCCTTGTGCTGCTGCTGCAATGGTATAGGTGCCCGCTTCAATACGGTCGGGAATAATGGTATGGTTGCATCCGCTCAATGAATCGACGCCTTCGATCCGAATGACGTCGGTGCCGACACCTTTGATCTTCGCTCCCATACTGGTCAGCAGGGTAGCCACATCAATGATTTCCGGTTCCTTGGCGGCATTTTCAATGATCGTTTTCCCTTTCGCCTTGACTGCTGCAAGCATAATATTGATCGTTGCACCAACACTTACCACATCCAAATAGATTCTGGCACCGCGAAGTTCCTTGGCACGAAGATAGATGGCTCCCTGTTCATTGGTAACTTCAGCGCCCAATGCTTCGAATCCTTTGATATGCTGGTCGATTGGGCGAGGGCCGAGATAACATCCGCCAGGCAGTCCAATGACCGCCTTTTTGAATTTCCCGAGCATCGCACCCATGAAATAGTAAGATGCCCGCAGTTTGGTCACCTTGCCATTCGGTAGTGGCATCGCTATCATCCTGGAGGGATCGATATGAACTTTTTGGCTGGAGCTCCATGACACGGAACCGCCGATTTCCTCGAGCAATTCCCCGAGGGTATACACATCAGATATCTCCGGGAGACCTTCAATAGTCACATCGGAGTCCGCCAATATGGCAGCCGGCAATAATGCGACCGCACTGTTCTTGGCCCCGCTGATGCGGACCTTGCCGTTTAATAGCCGGCCGCCTTCCACTAACATTTTTTGCATTTTATAATACCCCGTTTCTTGGGTTGTTCATTTACCTATACCTTTTGCACTTTCTTCCAATTTTATGCAATTATTTTTGATTGTTCCAGTCTGCCAGGAACTTCTCAATACCCTGATCTGTCAATGGGTGTTTGACAAGCTGGCCGAACACTTTATATGGAATGGTCGCAATATGTGCACCATTTCGCGCAGCTTCTGTTACATGCATCGGATGTCTGATGGATGCTGCAATGATTTCCGTCTTGATATCATGGATCTCAAACAGTTCGGAAATAGAGGCAATCAGATCCACCCCGTTCTGGCCGATGTCATCAAGTCTTCCTAAAAACGGCGACACATATGTGGCACCTGCACGGGCTGCAAGCAGGGCTTGGTTCGCATTGAAAATCAATGTAACATTGGTCGTGATATTGAGGTCACTGAAGGCTTTAACCGCCTTAAGCCCTTCCAGGGTCATAGGCACTTTCACCGTGATATTCGGTGCAATAGCCGCCAATTCCTTGCCTTCTGCAATCATGCCCTCTGCATCTTCCGAAATGACTTCCGCACTGACCGAGCCGGATACTTCATCCGTAATTTCTTTCAGGCGATCATGGAAAGAGACGCCCTCTTTCGCTACAAGGCTCGGGTTGGTTGTCACTCCGGCCAGAATCCCAAGTTCATTTGCTGCACGGATATCATCAATATTAGCTGTATCAACAAAAAATTTCATATTACTGTTCCCCCTGTATTTTTATTAAATAGAATTTCCCAGCGGCAAGCTGGGTTTTCGGTTATAGATAAGCCACGCCCAGCTGCCCATGCAGCTAAACGCGCCGAGACCGGCGCAGGGACGTGGCTCATGTTTTTGTCAGTTAAGACTGTTCTAATGGTGTGGTTACGCTTGTTGTGATGAACCGAACTCACGCATTTTGCCGATGACGGTTTCTTTGATGGCTTCTGTTCCAGGCCCAAGATATTTACGTGGATCGTAGAGATCCGGTTTCTCCGCCAATACTTCACGGACTCTTTTTGCCTGAGCAATTTGATTCTCTGTATTTACATTGATTTTAGCTGTTCCAAGAGAAACGGCTTTCTGGATATCTTTTGTCGGAATTCCGGTACCACCGTGAAGCACAAGCGGCAAGACAATGGTATCATGAATTTCCTTCATTTCTTTAAAGCCGAGATTAGGTTCACCTTTATATGGACCGTGTACGGATCCAAGTGCAGGCGCCAGGCAGTCGATGCCTGTCCGTTCCACGAGCTCCAGACACTCTTTAGGATCTGCATAGATTACACCTTCTGCTACCACGTCATCTTCCTGGCCTCCGACTGTACCGAGTTCCGCTTCTACGGAAACACCATGGATATGAGCCAGCTCCACTACCTTGCTTGTGAGAGCAATATTTTCTTCCAATGGATCGTGGGAAGCGTCGATCATGACAGAAGTGAATCCGGCATGGATGGCCTCTGCACATTTTTCGAAGCTTGATCCGTGGTCAAGGTGAATGGCAACCGGAACAGTTGTACCATAAGATTCCATCAAGGCTTCAACCATGGTGACAACGACTTTGAAGCCGCCCATGTATCTTGCCGCACCCTCTGATACACCCAGGATTACCGGGGATTTTTCCTCTTCCGCTGCCTGAAGGATGGCTTGAATATATTCAAGGTTATTCAGGTTGAATTGTCCAACCGCATAACCGTTTTTCCTTCCTTTTTCCAGCATATCCTTCATAGATACTAGTGGCATTGTATGTCCTCCTCATTGATGAAAAACGTTCATCTGCATGTTTTTTATTACAGTATAAGAATACCAACTTACACTGAAAGGCGCAACATTAGGTGATCAATTATTCAAGAATCGTCTGTACCTGCCCCAGCAGATCGTTAATATTGAACGGTTTTCCCAATACCGCCTTCACATGGTGCTGCCGGATGACCTCCTGCGGCAGCATTTCCGTCATGCCGCTGATCAGGATGACCGGCAGATCCTCTTCCCTTTGTTTTAATTTCTCCAATATCTCCGCTCCATCCAAGAACGGCAGTTTGTAATCCAGGATGGCCAGCGCGAACGTGTGTGAGCAGATGAGATCCCATGCCTCTTTTCCCGTCTTGCCTGTGGTGACTTGGTAGCCTTCATTCGTCAGCAAGTCTTCCAGCAGCAGGCGGATGCCCGGCTGATCATCCACAACCAATATCTCCTTCTCCATATAATCCCCTTCCCGTAACCAATAACAGATACTTATCCTAATTATATATGTACGGTTCCCTCCATCGATTATGGCCTTATTATCTAATTTCGCTGCTTGAAGTCGAATTTCCTGCAATTCCCATAAAAAAACTCCGAAGAGGGATTCCCGCACTAGGCGGAATTTCCTCTTCGGAGTCTTGGATTTACTTGCTTTCGTGATGATCCAAAGATGCACCGACAAAGCCTTTGAAAAGAGGCTGAGGCCTTGTCGGACGGGAAGTGAATTCCGGGTGGAATTGGCTTGCCACGAACCATGGATGGTCGTTCAGCTCAATGGTCTCGACGAGTCTTCCGTCCGGGCTTGTCCCAGAGAACAGGAAGCCTTTCTCTGTCATTTGCTCACGATAAGAATTATTGAATTCATAGCGGTGGCGATGGCGTTCCTCAATCATATCCGCTCCGCCATACACTTCCTTCGTCTTGGTGCCATCTTTCAGGCGGCAAGGATAGACACCGAGCCTCAATGTTCCCCCAAGGTCGGAAATATGCTTCTGTTCCGGAAGCAGGTCAATGATCGGATGCGGTGTCTGCGGATCGATCTCTGCAGAATGGGCGCCGTCAAGCCCCAAGACATTGCGGGCGAACTCTACCGTTGCAAGCTGCATGCCAAGGCAGATCCCAAGAAATGGAATCTTATTTTCCCTGGCATAACGGATGGCTTCAATCTTTCCTTCGATTCCCCGGTCGCCAAAGCCGCCTGGAACCAGAATGCCATCCACATGATCCAGCTCTTTCTTGATAGAGTCTGCATCCAGCTTCTCGGAATTGATCCAATGAATGGAAATATCTGTATCATAGGCGAATCCTGCATGCTTCAGCGATTCGGCAACGGAGATATAAGCATCCGGGAGTTCTACATACTTTCCGACCAGGCCGATTTCCACTCTCTTGGAGAGATTCCGCACCTTGTCCACTAATGCACTCCACTCACTCATTTCCGCCGGGTCGCATTGGAGGCCGAGGTGGTCGCAGGTCAGCTGATCGAGGTTCTGCTCCTGCAGGGCGATCGGAATCTGGTACAAGGTGTCTGCGTCCAGCATTTCAATGACAGCACGTTCATTGATGTCACAGAACAAGGCGATCTTTTCCTTCATTTCTTTGCCGATCGCGTGCTCTGTCCGCAGTACGATGGCATCCGGCTGAATACCGAGTGAACGCAGTTCCTTCACACTGTGCTGGGTAGGCTTGGTCTTCATCTCGCCGGCAGCCTTAATGTATGGAACAAGTGTACAGTGTATATACATGACACTGTCCCTGCCTACATCACTCTTAATCTGGCGTATTGCCTCCAAGAACGGCAGTGACTCAATATCTCCGACGGTCCCGCCGATTTCTGTAATGACCACATCCGCCTTGGTTGCTTCACCTGCACGGAAAACCTGCTCCTTGATCTCATTGGTGATATGCGGGATTACCTGTACCGTTCCACCAAGATAGTCGCCGCGGCGTTCTTTGCGGATTACACTGGAGTATACCTTCCCTGTGGTGATATTTGAATATTTATTCAAGTTGTTGTCAATGAACCGCTCATAGTGTCCGAGGTCCAGGTCCGTCTCCGCACCGTCTTCCGTCACAAATACTTCACCATGCTGGTACGGGCTCATGGTCCCCGGGTCCACATTGATATAAGGGTCAAACTTCTGGATGGTTACCTTCAATCCACGGTTCTTCAATAAACGTCCCAGAGAAGCTGCTGTAATCCCTTTTCCCAGAGAAGATACAACCCCGCCTGTCACAAAAATGTACTTAGTCACATTCATCCCTCTTTCTTCTAGTTTATCTTCTGTTGAATCTTCCTGCCTTATACCTTTGAAGCCATATCACTCCAGATCTCTCTGGCCGCCGGGTGCGGCCCTACCATTGGCTGCCGCATTCGGCTTAAAAATTCTATAATTTCCTGAACAATAATAAAAGCGCCTCCCCATAGAACGGGGAAACGCTTTGATTAAGTAATTTTAAAGAGCCCAAGTAAAATATTACTCATACGGCCCAGAAAAGTCAAGATGATCTTTATTTCGGTTCTTCTTCGTCCGATTCGAACCCTGCAACATTATCCTCTTCGAACTCGTCTTCATCCCCAAGTTCGTCGGCATCGGCTTCCAGATCTTCTTCCCCAAGCTCCACGGGTAAGTCATCAAGATCGTCATCGAAGTCCAAATCATCCGGCTCGGCAGAAAAATCTTCCTCTTCTGCCGCTTTCTTCTTCTCCGGCTTCTTTTTCTTTTTCTTCTTCGGTGAATCAGTGATTTCCTCATCCATCTGTTCCACCGGATACCAGCGCTTCAGCCCCCATACATTGGAACCAAGGGTCAGAAAACGTCCATCGACATTCATATCCGTATAGAACTGGGCAATTGCTGCCTCTTTTTCTGAATCGGTCAATCCTTTGAAATCGGCAACTCTGGAGAAAAGTTCCTGGAAATCCAATGCCTTCTTCTCATCTACAAGGACCATGTTGGCCAGTTCCAGCATGGACATTCCCTTCAATTCTTCGTGGCTGTTATTATTCAAGCTCACGGCAACGCACTCCTTTACCTTATATATTGCAGCATTCCCTGCCATATTAAACATATCCGTATTTTACCATTCAACACACTTCAAATGATACCTTACATTATAAACAAATATAATGACAATATGCTAGAGAAAAGGCGGAAAATCTCCGCGTGCCGTCAAGCTGGCTTTTATATGGCCCGTAGCCGTCCCCTCTGAACCGGAGCTGACAGGGCCTAGTTACATATTTCTCCGGTACTGGCCGCCTACCTGGTAAAGGGCGTTGGTGATCTGGCCGAGGCTGGCCACTTTCACGGTCTCCATGAGCTCTGCGAAGATATTGCCGCCCCCCGCAGCCACCTGTTTCAGCCGGTTTAGCGCCTCATCCACTTCCTCCTTGTTTTTCTCCTGGAACTTATGGAGCTCGCTGATCTGATGCTCCTTCTCTTCCTTGGAGGCACGGGCAAGCTCCATCGAATTGATAGCTTCCTCTGACGGCGGTGTCGGGCTCAGATAGGTGTTCACCCCGACAATCGGAAGCTCTCCGGAATGCTTTTTCCCTTCATAGTATAAGGATTCCTCCTGGATCTTCCCGCGCTGGTACTGCCGCTCCATGGCACCGAGCACCCCGCCGCGGTCGTTCATCCGTTCAAATTCCTGTAATACGGCTTCCTCTACCAAATCGGTCAGTTCCTCTACAATAAAGGAGCCCTGCAGGGAATTCTCATTCTTCGTCAAGCCGAATTCCTTGTTGATGATCATCTGGATGGCCATCGCCCTGCGCACCGATTCCTCTGTCGGCGTTGTGATCGCTTCATCATAGGAGTTGGTATGCAGGGAATTGGTATTGTCCTGGATGGCCAGCAAAGCCTGCAATGTGGTCCGAATGTCATTGAACTGTATTTCCTGCGCATGCAGGGAGCGGCCGGATGTCTGAATATGATATTTCAGCTTCTGGCTCCGCTCATTGGCCCCGTATTTCTCCCGCATGGTAATCGCCCATATGCGGCGTGCCACCCGGCCGATCACCGTGTACTCCGGATCCAGGCCATTCGAAAAGAAAAACGACAGGTTCTGGGCGAATTTATTCACATCCATGCCCCTGCTTAAGTAATATTCCACATAAGTGAAGCCGTTGGCCAGCGTAAATGCCAGCTGGGTAATCGGATTGGCGCCCGCTTCTGCAATATGATAGCCGGAAATGGAGACCGAATAATAATTCCGTACATTTTTATCAATGAAATATTCCTGGATATCCCCCATCATCCGAAGGGCGAACTCCGTCGAGAAGATGCAGGTGTTCTGCCCCTGATCCTCTTTCAAAATATCTGCCTGGACGGTGCCGCGGACAACCTTCAGTGTGTCTTCTTTGATTTGTTCATATTCACTCGCTGAAGGCTCCCGGCCGTTTTCTTCCGTGAACTTGTCGATCTGCTGGTCGATGGCCGTGTTGAAGAACATCGCCAGGATGATCGGGGCAGGGCCGTTGATCGTCATCGATACGGAGGTGGTTGGAGCAATCAGGTCAAAGCCGTCATACAGTTTCTTCATATCCTCCAGTGTACAGATATTCACTCCGCTTTCCCCGACCTTTCCATAGATATCCGGACGCTCTGCCGGATCTTCCCCATAAAGGGTGACGGAATCAAAGGCGGTGGAAAGCCGTTTCGCCTGTTCATCCTTCGACAGATAATGGAATCGGCGGTTGGTGCGTTCCGGTGTACCTTCCCCGGCAAACTGGCGGGTCGGATCCTCTCCCTTACGCTTGAACGGGAAGACCCCTGCCGTAAACGGGAAAGCCCCTGGGACATTTTCCTTCATCAGCCAGGTCAGCCGCTCGCCCCAGTCCCGGAATTTCGGAAACGCAACTTTCGGCACCTTGGTCCCTGCCAGGGATTCTGTGACGATATCCATCTCAATCTCTTTATCCCGGACAGTGAATGTCATTTTATCTCGGCTGTACTGCTCCTTTGTTTCCTCCCAGCTGTCCAGAAGGGTCTGAGAGCCTGCATCCAGCTGATTGCGGTAGTGGTTGAAGGCCTGTTCCATCGCCTCAGACGCCGTCTCATCTTCCACCACATCCATGGCACCCTGCAATTGATAGAGTTTTGTTGCCACCTCACTCTGCTTCTTTGTTTTCTCGTGATAGCTGCGCACATACTGGGCAATCTCCTGGAGATAATGCCGGCGTTCATTGGTGATGATGAGGTTCTGCTTCTCAGCAATGACATGGCGGTCAAATGTGAGCTCTTCCTGCCAGCCGTATTCCTCGTTCAGTTTATCGATCAAGGATGCGAATAGGGCGTTGGTGCCCGCATCATTGAACTGACTGGCAATCGTGCCGAATACCGGAAATTTCTCCATGTCCTCGTGGAACAGCATATGACTGCGCTGATATTGCTTGCGCACCTGGTTCAGTGCATCCTCTGAACCCTTCTGTTCAAATTTATTGATGACAATGAAATCGGCAAAATCGATCATATCAATTTTTTCCAGCTGGGAAGGCGCACCGAATTCTGCTGTCATCACATACATGGAAAGGTCGGAAACATCCGTGATCGATGCATCGCCTTGGCCGATCCCGCTTGTTTCCACGATGATCAGGTCATACCCGCCGGCACGCACTACATCGATGACATCCTGAATGGACCGCGACAGCTCATCCCTGGAATCCCTGGTGGCCAGCGACCTCATGTATACCCGCTCATTAAAGATGGCATTCATCCGGATCCTGTCCCCAAGCAGTGCACCGCCTGTTTTCTTTTTCGTCGGATCAATGGAGATGATGGCGACCCTCTTCTCAGGAATTTCATTGACAAAGCGGCGGATCAACTCATCCGTCAAGGAGCTCTTCCCCGCCCCGCCAGTACCGGTAATCCCTAGCACGGGAGCATTGTTGTTCCCTTTCTCCCGCAGAGCGGCCAGCAGCTTCTGCTTTTCCTCCGGCTCTGCCTCCGGGTTCTCCATATAGCTGATGAACTTGGCGACAGATTTCCTCTCTCCCTTTACGAGCCCTTCCTGCTCTTTTTCCACATCGATCGGCGGAATAAAATCACACTGTTCAAGTATCCTGTTGATCATCCCCTGCAGGCCGAACTTTCTGCCATCCTCCGGGGAAAAGATCCAGGACACCCCGTAATCATGCAGCTCCTTGATTTCCCTTGGGATAATGGTGCCGCCGCCCCCGCCGAACACCTTTATATGGCCAGCGCCCAATTTCTTCAGCAGATCGACCATATATTTGAAATACTCGACATGGCCGCCCTGGTAGGACGAAATGGCAATCCCTTGAACATCTTCCTGGATGGCTGCATAAACAATGTCTTCCACCGAACGGTTATGCCCGAGGTGAATGACTTCTGCTCCGCTTGCCTGCATGATTCGGCGCATAATATTAATGGAAGCGTCATGGCCGTCAAACAGACTGGACGCCGTCACAAATCGGACCGGATTCTTCGGTTTATAAATCTCCGTTTCTGCCATCTTGAAATTCCTCCCTCATAGTTTCAATGCCTGCTATCCCCCAAGTGTACAAAGGCGGCAGGGCTCCCAGCCCGAAGACGTACGAACCGGAATGTGCGCATCTTGGTTTGCGCCGGTACTGCCACTTACAGCCAAGATCTGCCGTTACTCCATTAGGAAAGACCGGGCCGGTGCCCTTACAGTTCCCGGCCCTTATGCACGATCCCCAGCCCAGGCAGCAGGAACTGGATCTGCCTTTCGATATATTCATCAAGGGTGAACTGCTTTTGGAGGATCCAGCGCCGGAACCCCCACATCTGCCCCTGTACAAATAGATTATTCGCAAGGAGCCTCGCATCCTGCGGTGAAATATCATCCGGCATACAGGTGACAACCACCCGCTCGAGCATGCCGACCATCAAGCGCTCCTTCTCCAATACATACCGCTTCGACTCCCTTTTCAGGGACTTCACTTCCTGATAGAGGATCAGCACTTCCTCCTGCATGTCATCCATCAGCCGGAAAAACGACTCCAATGTGGCAATGAAGTTTTCCGCCGAGGGATTCTGCAAATCTATCTTTTCTTCGAGGCGCTCACGGACCTGGTGGTGTATGGAATCGACGACCAAAAACAATACATCCTCTTTGGTGCGGATATATTCATACAGGGTGCCGATGCTGAAGCCGCATTCCTTGGCGATTTCCCTGGTGGTTGTACGGTGGAATCCTTTTTCCCGGAACAGTCTGACCGCTCCTTGGACAATCTGCTGGCGGCGTTTCGCAACAAGCTCCTGATCTTTGATGGACGAAACGATCCGATCCTGTGTCATCAGCTGCCAGACCCCCTTTCCTTCCCTGATACGTGCTCGCTTATTTTGTGATCATCCGGCCAATGACCAGACGCTGAATCTCATTGGTTCCTTCATAGATTTGGGTAATCTTGGCATCCCGCATGTACCGCTCCACCGGGTAATCCTTCGTGTAGCCGTAGCCGCCATATACCTGCACTGCTTCGACCGTAATCCGCATCGCTGCATCCCCGGCAAATAACTTGGACATGGCTGATGCTTTCCCATACGGTTTCCCTTCGGACTCCAGCCATGCAGCCTGATAGGTTAGCAGGCGGGCCGCTTCTACATCTGTCGCCATATCGGCCAGCTTGAAGGAAATCCCCTGATTGGCGGCAATCGGCTTTCCAAACTGCTCGCGCTCTTTGGCATATTCTGCCGACTTATCCAATGCACCCTGAGCAATCCCGAGAGCCTGTGCGGCGATACCATTCCGCCCGCCATCAAGGGTGGTCATGGCAATTTTAAACCCTTCTCCCTCCGCGCCCAGGAGGTTTTCCTTAGGAATGCGGCAGTTCTCAAATATGAGCTCGGTTGTCGGGGACGAGCGGATCCCCAGCTTCTTCTCCTTCTTGCCAAAGCTGAAACCATCCGTCCCTTTTTCCACGATGAATGCACTGATCCCTTTATGTTTGGAGTCCGGGTCGGTCAATGCGAAAACGAGATAGATATCTGCCACACCGCCGTTGGTGATCCACACCTTGCTTCCATTCAGAATATAGTCGTCCCCATCTTTAACAGCCGTGGTCTTCATGGCAGCTGCATCACTTCCGGATCCTGGCTCTGACAATGCATAGGCTCCCAGTGCTTCCCCGGTCGCCAGCCGATAAAGGAAATTCTTCTTCTGCTCTTCATTCCCATATGTAAAGATTGGCCAGCTGGCAAGGGAAAGATGGGCAGAAAGCGTTACACCGGTGGAGGCACAGACACGGGACAGCTCTTCAACGGCGATGACATAACTGACATAATCCGCTCCAATACCGCCATACTCTTCCGGCCATGGGATCCCTGTCAGCCCAAGTTCGGCCATCTTATCAAATATCCCTCTGTCAAAACGCTCTTCCTCATCCCGTTCCGCGGCCGTCGGTTCCACTTCCTTCAAGGCAAAGTCACGGACCATTTTACGCAGCATTTCCTGTTCATCTGTCAGTTGAAAATTCATTGGATTTCCTCCTATTCAGCTATTATTTTATTAACTGTTTGGCAATCACCATATGCTGAATCTCATTGGTGCCTTCATAGATTTGGGTCACTTTCGCATCACGGAAGAGGCGTTCCACGGGGTAATCCTTTGTATAGCCATAGCCGCCAAATATTTGGACAGCCTCGATGGCATTGTTCATCGCCGTCTTGGAGGCATACATTTTTGCCATGGAGGCCTCTTTTACGCATGGAAGCCCCTGCTCCACTAGATATGCAGCTTGATAGACCAATAGTTTTGCCGCTTCTGTCTCTGTAGCCATATCTGCCAGTTTGAATGAGATGCCCTGATTGGCACTGATCGGCTTTCCGAACTGCCGGCGCTCCGAGGCATAGGCCGCCGCGTGCTCCAAAGCAGCCTCTGCAATCCCCAAGGCTTGGGCGGCAATGCCGATCCGACCGACATTCAAATTGGACATGGCGATACTGAAGCCTTCCCCCTCTTTTCCGAGCAGCTGGGCGGCAGGCACTTTGCAGCTGTCAAAAGTCAACTGGACGGTGCTCGACCCATGCAGCCCCATTTTCTTTTCGTTCTTTCCGATGATTAAGCCCGGCGTATCCTTTTCTACAATGAATGCACTAACCCCTCCGGATCCCTCTCCGGTCCTGGCAAACGTAATGAAGGTATCCGCTGCACCGCCGTTGGTAATAAATACCTTTGCCCCATTTAGGATATAATGGTCTCCCGCTTTTTTTGCCGTCGTCTTCATGCTCACCACATCCGACCCTGCCGCCGGCTCCGTCAGCGCAAAAGCGCCAAGGTATTCCCCCGAGGCCAACTTCGGAATGTAACGTTTCTTTTGTTCCTCGGTGCCGAAATATAAAATCGGATTCGTGCCGACAGAGGTATGGACAGACAAAATGACCCCCAGAGCGGCACTGACCTTGGAAAGTTCATGAATCGCAAGGATATAGGAAGGGTAATCCATCCCGCTCCCTCCGTATTTTTCCGGGATGGGGATTCCCATCAGGCCAAGTTCGCCCATCCGCTTCACGACTTCTACAGGGAAGCGGTCTTCCGATTCCATCCTGTCAATTTCTCCGGCAGCCTCTTTCCGGGCAAAGTCACGGACCATCTTCTGCATCATCCGCTGTTCCTCGGTAAAGTTCATATTCATTGGGTGTCATCCCTTCTCTAAATGTAGAAACAAACCTTTACACGGGCACTGCTTACTCGTACTGATAGAAGCCTCTGCCGGATTTCCTGCCGAGCCAGCCAGCCTTGACATACTTCCTTAGAAGCGGGCATGGACGGTACTTGCTGTCCCCGAAGCCGTCGTGAAGCACTTCCATGATATAGAGGCACGTATCCAAACCGATGAAATCCGCAAGCGTCAGCGGTCCCATCGGATGATTGGTCCCAAGCTTCATGACCGTATCGATATCCTCCGGTGAAGCGATCCCCTCATAAACAGCATAGATTGCCTCATTGATCATCGGCATGAGAATACGGTTGGACACAAAACCGGGAAAATCCTGCACTTCTACAGGCGTTTTGCTTAATTGGACGGTCATATCCTCTATGGCCTTGAAGGTCTCATCACTTGTCTGCAGGCCGCGAATGATTTCTACCAGCTTCATAACCGGCACAGGGTTCATAAAATGCATGCCGATTACTTGATCCGGCCGTTTGGTTGCTGCAGCTATTTCGGTAATCGGCAGTGATGACGTATTGGAGGCAAGAATGGCATGTTCCGGCGCAATCTCATCCAAATCCGCGAACACCTTCGTTTTTACTTCCATGTTTTCAACGACAGCCTCGATGATCAGGTCACAGGATTCAGCATCGCTCCGCTGTCGAGACGTATTCAGCCTGCCGAGCACTTCTGTTTTTTCCTTTTCCGTCATCCTTTCCTTTTCAACGGAACGGGCAAGCTGCCTTTCAATCCCTTTGAGCCCTTTATCCAAGGCCTCTTCCGACAGGTCGTTCAAAACTACTTCATAGCCTGATTGGGCACAGACCTGAGCAATTCCCGCCCCCATCTGGCCTGCCCCGATTACCATTACTTTATGGATAGCCACTTAAACTCCTCCTTCATATGAATCTAGATAAGTTAGATCACGACTCCATCGATCGTTTTCCGGACTTTTTTCCACTTACTGCTTCGGTACCTCGATCAGCACGGCGTCCCCCTGTCCGCCGCCACTGCAGATGGCAGCAACTCCCAGACCGCCGCCACGGCGTTTCAGTTCATGGATCAGCGTCAAAATGATCCGGGCACCACTGGCACCAATCGGATGGCCAAGCGCAACAGCCCCTCCATTCACATTCACCTTCTGATGATCTATGCCGGCAATTTTCCCGCTGGCAAGCGATACAGCCGCAAAGGCTTCATTAATCTCGAACAAATCAATATCCTCTTCACGGTACCCGGTCTTCTCCAGCAATTTATTGATGACAAGGCCAGGTGTCTGTGGGAAATCCTTGGCTTCCACTGCTACCTCTGCATGCCCCAGTATTACAGCCATTGGTGTTTTGCCCAATTCCTCCGCCCTTTCATCTGACATCACAATAAATGCACAGGCTCCGTCATTGACACCTGGTGCATTGCCTGCGGTGATGGTTCCGTCTTTATCAAAAGCAGGGCGCAGTTTGGCCAGTGTTTCCTTCGACGTGTCCTTCCTTGGCGCCTCATCGGCATCCACTACTAGCGGATCTCCTTTTCTTTGCGGCACCTCGACAGCGACAATCTCCTCCATAAATTTCCCTGTCTCCATCGCTTCTACCGCCCGTTGATGGCTACGGTAGGACCATTCATCCTGTGCTTCCCTTGTCAGTCCATACTCCGCTGCCGTAGAATTTCCATAGCTGCCCATATGCACACCGGCAAACGAGCAGGTGAGACCGTCATGCACCATCATATCTACGACCTTTTTATCCCCCATCCGGTTTCCCCAGCGGGCATCCGGCAGAAAATAAGGTGCATTGCTCATGCTTTCCATTCCGCCGGCAATAATGGCATCTTCGTCCCCTGCCCGAATCAGCTGGTCGGCCATCGTCACACTCCGAAGCCCTGAGGCACATACCTTATTGATCGTTTCCGTCTTCACTTCCCATGGGATACCTGCTTCACGAGCTGCCTGCCTGGAAGGAATCTGCCCCTGTCCTCCCTGCAGCACATTCCCCATGATCACCTCGTCAATTTCTTTCCCATCCATGCCCGCACGTTCCAGCGCTTCCTTGATGGCAATTCCTCCAAGCTGGGAGGCCGTCAAAGGCTTCAAAGCCCCACCGAATTTTCCAAAAGGCGTTCTGGCACCAGACACAATAACAGATTTCCTCATCCTGTTTCTCCCCTTTAAACGTATTTGTTATGAAAACGCTTTAATTTGATTGAACGCTCGTTCAGGCCTTCCACATGGATGGAGGCAGGTACCTCAAACTGAGTCCTGCCCCATTCATCTACGTCGACCACCAACCAGCACAGCCTGCCCTTAAGCAGTTTTCGTCGCTTCTTTGGAAAAGACCGAAACTGCCAGAATCTCAGCAACATCCATGGTGCTGATATCTTCATCCACTTCTTTTGCTTTGGTGCCATCACTGAGCATGGTCAGGCAGAATGGACATGCACTGGATATCATCGATGGCTGAACCTCGATGGCCTGCTCGGTACGTGCGACATTAATTCGGTTTCCGGTCGTTTCCTCCGACCACATCAGACCGCCGCCTGCGCCACAGCACATACCATTCTCCTTGCTCCGTCTCATTTCCACCAGTTCCAGCCCCGGAATAGCATTCAGAATTTCCCTTGGCGGATCATAAACCCCGTTATATCTTCCCAGATAGCAGGAATCATGGTAGGTCAGCCGTTCATTAATCGGCCCTTCCGGCTTGAGCCTTCCATCCATGATCAGGTCAAACAATAATTGTGTATGATGATAGACCTCTGCTTCAAAACCGAAATCAGGATATTCATTTTTGAAAATATTATAGGCATGCGGGTCAATGGTGACAATCTTCTTCACGTCATGCTTATTGAACTCCTTGATATTCTTCTCGGCAATTTCCTGGAACAGGAACTCGTTGCCGATCCGGCGTGCAGTATCCCCGGAATTGGCTTCTTTATTGCCAAGGATGGCAAAGCTTACACCAGCTTGGTTCATCAGCTTGGCAAAAGCGATGGCAATCTTTTGGCTCCGGCTGTCATAGGAGCCCATGGAACTTACCCAGAAAAGATATTCGAAGCCTTTGTCTTCCTTTTTCAGCTCCTTGACCGTCGGGATGGACACGGATTCATCTATGTCACGCCACTTGATGCGGTCCTTTTTGGAAAGTCCCCACGGATTTCCCTGGCGCTCGATATTCATGACAGCACGCTGCTGTTCTGCATCCATTTTCCCTTCCGTCATGACCAAGTAGCGGCGCATATCCACAATCGTGCCGACATGCTCATTGTTCACCGGGCACGCTTCCTCACAGTTGCGGCAGGTTGTACATCCGGACAATTCTTCAGCAGTGATGACATCACCGATCAGGCTGGCGCTCTGTACCGTTGCAGCCGCCTCACTGCCGGCGCTGGCCTGGTTGCCCTTTGTGCCTGCAAAAGCATAAGAAGGCACCCATGGAGACTTACCGGTAATTGCTGCACCTTTTTCCGTCAGGTGGTCACGCGCCTTGATCATAATGTCCATCGGCGACAGCATCTTGCCGGTACCTGCCGCCGGACACACATCCGTACAGCGCCCGCACTCTACACAGGCATAGAAATCCAGCATCTGCCGCTGCTCAAAATCTTCCACCTTGCCGACGCCAAAGGAGATATCCTCCTCATTCTGCTCTTCCGTTTCATCCAAATCGAAATCAATCTTGCTTAGCTTCCCAGGCACCTTCTTACTGATAAACACGTTGACTGGTGCTGCAATCAAGTGGGCATGCTTGGACTGCGGCACGTAAACCAGGAAGGTGAGAATGGTCAAGGTATGTACCCACCATCCAACATAGAAGAGAACCATAGCCGCTTCAGCGGAAAGCCAACTGAACGCCATTGCTATCAAACTGGCAACAGGTTCTGTCCATGTAGCCTCATGGCCGTGCCAGATCTGCGCCATCCCGTTACTGAACAGCACGGATACCATCAATGTACCAATGAACAGGAGGACAAGCCCTGCCTTAAATCCCCGTTTCAGCCGGACAAGCTTTTCCATATAGCGACGGTAGAAGGCCCAGGCCACTGCCACCAAAATCATCAATGTCACCAATTCTTGGAAAAACACAAACCCCGGGTAGAAAATCCCAAGCGGAAAGTGGTTCCCCGGCGCAAGACCCTTGATGAACAGATCAATCGCCCCAAACTGCACGAGAAGGAAACCATAAAACATCATCACATGGATGGTGCCTGATTTTTTATCCTTCAGCAGCTTCGACTGCCCAAATACAATTTTCCCGACCCGCTTCATCCTCCACTTTAGATCCTTATCAAACTCCGACTTCTTCCCCAGCTTGATAAAGGCTACCCTCGTGGCTACTACTCTCCCAAACAAATAAAGCCCATACGCTGTAATTGCAAGAAACGCAATCCAGTTGATCAGCAAAAAAGTGTTCATGAAAAATACTCCCCCTTTGAATCTGCTCTCCCCTACTATGATAGCGATTACAATTTACTAGAAATCAAGTGCGGGCATGTTATAACTCTACTATAAATATGAATGATCATTCAGTCAAGAATTATTTTCAGTATAGTTAGATTATTATTAGTTTTACCAATAAACAAAAGGATTGTGATCGGGAATACACCACACTTATTGGCCAATCGCTGTGCGAAGTGTCGATAAATCTGTGCTTCGAGCGATATCCTGTGGGTGCTACCGATAAACCTGTGCTCCTAGCGATATCCTAAGCCTACCGCCGATAAAACCGCTCTCCCGCTGATTCCACCCCCACCAATCCCCGCGCTCCTTTCAATCAAAAAAGAAGAAGCACCGTCTCCGGTACTCCTTCTCCGATAATGTATTACATTTTTTCCGGTGCATGGACACCGATCAGGCCAAGTGAATTGGCGATGGTGGTGCGGACTGCTTTCATCAATGCAATGCGGGCGCTGGTCCGTTTTGGCTGTTCGGGATCCAGCACTTTTTCTGCATTGTAGAAGCTATGCAGCAGGGATGCCAGGTCGAACACATAATTGGTCACCTTCTGCGGGGTATGTTTCTCTGCAGCTTCTGTTACTACTTGCGGCAATTCGCCGAGTTTCTTCAGCAGGTCGACTTCCTTTTCGGCGGTCAGAAGGGATGCATCGAACTCGCTGTCGGTGTCGAACCCTTTTGCTTTCGCCTGTTCGAGCATCGTGCAGATTCGTGCATGGGCATACTGCACGTAGTATACCGGATTGTCGTTGGACTGCGAACGCGCCAGTTCGATATCGAAATCCAGCTGGGAATCATTGGAACGGGCCACGAAGAAATAACGGACCGCGTCATTTCCGATTTCGTCCATCAACTCCCTTAATGTAACGGCCGTGCCGGCACGCTTGCTCATTTTCTGCTTTTCACCTTGTTCAAACAGGTTGACCATCTGAATGATCTTCACATCGAATTTGTCCACGGAATAGCCGAGGGCCTGGATGGCTGCCCGCATTCTGGCGATATAGCCGTGGTGGTCGGCGCCCCAGACATTGATGATCTTGTCAAAGCCGCGTTCAAGTTTATTTTGATGATAAGCGATATCCGGTGTCAGGTAGGTGTAATTTCCATCCTGTTTGATCAGCACACGGTCCTTGTCATCGCCAAGGTCTGTCGTGCGGAACCAGGTCGCCCCGTCCTGTTCATAGATATAGCCGGCGTCTTCCAGCTTTTTCAATGCCTCGGTGATTTTTCCTTCTTTATAAAGGGATCTTTCCGAAAACCAGTTGTCGAATTGAACGCCGAAATCGGCCAGGTCCTTTTCAATATTGCCGAGGGCATGCTTCAATCCGTACTCCTTGAAGAACTCCAACCGTTCCTCCAGATCGGCGTCTGCCCATTTTTCCCCGTATTCCTCGCTTAAGGCTCTGCCGATTTCCGCAATGTCCTCACCGCGGTAGCCATCCTCCGGCATTTCTGCATCACGGCCGAGTGCCTGGAGATAGCGGGCTTCGACGGACAATGCGAGATTGTCAATCTGGTTTCCTGCATCATTGATATAGTACTCCCGCTCCACTTCATAGCCGGCCGCTGCCAGCACATTGCAGAGGACGTCCCCGAAAGCGGCCCCACGCGCATGGCCTAGGTGGAGTTTTCCGGTCGGATTGACAGATACGAATTCCACCTGGACACGCTCGCCTTGTCCTGCATCGGTCTTCCCATATTCTGAGCCGGCCTCAAGAATGGATGGGATCACCTTTTCCAGAAAATCATTTTTCATAAAAAAGTTAATAAAACCCGGTCCGGCAATTTCCACTTTCTCAATCGACGCCTTGGATTGATCCAGATTATTCACGATATCGTCAGCAATCTGCCTCGGCGCCTTCTTGGCGATCCGGGCCAGCTGCATGGCAATATTACTTGCAAAATCACCATGTGCCTTCTCTTTCGGTTTTTCCAGAATGATTTCCGGCAGCTCTTCGGCGGTTGCCAGGCCTGCACCTGTGACGGCATCCGCAATTTCCTTTTTCAATGTCTCTTCTGTCTGTGCCAGGACGTTCATTTGCTTTCCTCCTCGGTAATGATCAGCTCTAGTTGGTGCTTGCGCTCTTCCTGCCCATTCAATTTGACATGGTAGGAGATTTTCAAATATCCTGTATCGGCTTCGTCCACCGATTGATAGAAAATGCTATTGGTATATGTCTCCATATGTATCTTCCCATGTGGGTGATGATAAAGATTCTCCGTCGTTCCGTTCTCCGTGAATTTCTGGTTCATCTTTACCAGTCCGGTACGTTTGATCGTCACCTTATCGGACTGGATGGTAATCAGATTATCGGTTACTCCTTGTCCCTCTAACTCTTCCTCGAAGGTGAGGACATCCAGTTTCCCTTTCTGGTAGAATTTTCCCGGCTGTTTGACGGTGTTGTACTCCATCTGGCCATTATCATCAATGATGGTTCGAAGTTCCACTGCTACTTGCTTAAACTGTAGACCCATAACATCTCCTCTATTTCGCCTCTAGTCGTTATTGTATCATTATAGCGATAAATGTCAGCCATTCGCAATACAATCGTGAAAGTTTTCCTCAACAAGCCCGCCGTATCGTTTAATTCCTTTTATTTTTTCCCATAATGGTACTAATTGCGCACCAATAGGAGAAATCATAATGGGAAAGAAAAGTAGACGTTTTCTATGGAAGGCAGGCTTCCGGCTGGCACTTCTCGCCGCTGTGGTGCTTGCCGGAATATATGGTATCAGTTATCTGCTTGGACCTCCACCTCTCCATGAGGAACAGCATACTACCTACTATACGGAGTCGGGTGATGTATTTGGTGAGGAAAAAGGGCGTGAAGGCGGGGACTGGAAAGAGCTCGATGAACTGGATTCCGACCTGGTATCTGCCACGATCTTGATTGAGGACCAGCACTTCTATGACCATCCAGGCTTTGATTTTAAACGAATCATGGGAGCCATGTGGGAAAACATCCGTACTGGAACATTGAAGGAAGGTGCAAGTACACTGACCCAGCAATATGCGAGAAACTTGTATCTTTCCCATGAAAAAACCTGGTCGAGAAAGCTGAAGGAAGCATTCTATACGATCCGGCTGGAAATGTTCTATTCAAAGGATGACATACTGGAGGGCTATTTAAATTCCGTCTACTACGGCCATGGCGCCTATGGAGCGGAATCAGCCAGCCAGCTGTTCTTCCAAAAATCGGCAGAGGATCTGAGCATTGCCGAAGCAAGCATGCTCGCGGCCATTCCGAAAGGCCCTACCTACTATTCGCCATGGAACAATGAAGAGAATGCCGAAAACCGGCAGAATCAGATACTCGCGATCATGCTGGACCATGGCGCTATCTCGGATGCCGAATATCAGTTAGCGGTGGCAGAAGAACTGGATTACGCTCCGAAACAAACAAAGAAAGTCGAAAAAGAAGCTCCCTATTTCCAGGATACCGCCTTGTCGGAAGCGGCGGAGATTCTAGATATGGAGCCGGAGGATATCCGGTCAGGCGGATATGAAATACATACGACCTTAAATCTCCGTCAGCAAAAGAAGTTGGAAAATGAACTGGCGGAGGAATTCCACCCTTCCAGTGAGGCTCAGGCGGGAGTGCTCGCTATGAATCCGGAAAACGGAGCGATTGTGGCCATGAGCGGAGGACGGGACTATCAGGAGAGCAGCTTCAACCGGGCGGTGTCAGCCAAGCGTATGCCAGGCTCTTCCTTCAAGCCGTTCCTGTATTATGCTGCCCTGCAGCATGGCTACACACCGGCAACCAAACTGATCAGCAAACCTACCTCCTTTCAATTGGAGGACGGGGAGGTCTACCAGCCGAGCAATTACAATGGCTATTATGCCAACGAAGAAATCACTCTCGCACAGGCCATTGCATTGTCTGATAATATCTATGCCGTAAAAACCAATATGTATCTCGGCCCCGACCTGCTGATTGATACAGCAAAGGAGTTCGGCTTTACCAGCGACCTGCCTGCAGTGCCTTCGCTTGCACTCGGAACGGCAGCAGTCACCATAGAGGAAATGGTACAGGCCTACAGCATGCTGGCAAATGGCGGACGTGACATCGAAAGCCATACCGTTAAAAAAATCGCCGACCGTCATGGAAAGGTATTATATGAAAGAGAGGAAACAGAAGGCGAACAGGTTCTTGATCCGAAAACCGCCTTCATCCTGACCCATATGCTGACAGGCATTTTCGACCGGGAGCTGGACGGCTATATGGCTGTGACCGGCTCACCGATTGCAGGGCAGCTGAGCCATATTTATGCAGGCAAATCCGGCACGACCGCAAGCGACAGCTGGATGATCGGCTATAGCCCCTCCCTTGTGACAGGGGTCTGGGTCGGCTACGACGATAACCGGTCGATGGATAAGACGGCGGAAACCCGCTACGCCAAGAAAATTTGGGCAGGATTCATGGAAAGGGCACATCAAGGGATGGAGCAGCAGGCATTTGATGTCCCGGCAGGAGTCGTCGGCATCCCGATCGATCCGGAGACAGGTGAACGGGCGACACCATACTGTGAAGCGAGCCGTGTAATGTACTTTGAAAAAGGGACCGAGCCCAGGCAGTACTGCTCGGAGCATTACCACCAAAAGGATATAAAAGAGGAAGAGAGAGATGGAAAAGGAGTCATCGAAAAATGGTTTGAGCTGTTTTTCTAAGAAGGATATTGTTTTTTCAACGAAATCACCAAAGCGGCTCTTCGTCGTTTGACAGTGTTAATATATAAGGGTAAATGGCTAAATGTAATGGGAAGAGCAACAGCAGGGCAATAACGACCATAATAGAAGGGCCTAAGAACAAATTCATCGTCATGATGACGGTGATGGCTATGAAATTCATGAGGCTGGTCACTTTCCTCGTCCTGGCTGTAGCATACTGTGTTGCCCCACAGTGAGGGCAAGCCATCGAATTTTTTAAACTGAACCATTTCTTGATCGTCTCTTTCCAACTCCAGGAGCTGTGGCATTGTTGGCAAACGGGCATTCTCAAGCCTCCTCAGCAAGGGTATAGAAAAATCAGTCAATTGAATTGTACCATACGCTACTTATCAAATTGTATAAATTCGACAAAAAAAGAAGCCGACAATCCAAGGGGTCCGTTCCCTTGTTTGTCGGCTTCTTTTTGTCCTAGTAATACATGAGTCAGCCCATGTACTAATATTTTACAAATTTCTTGAACAAAGTACAACAATTTAATTATTTATTCATAATTCGGACACAAACTGTTCACGATTCCGGCAGTGCCTCTTTCAATTCATCGGTGGAATTATTCCACATATCTTCATTGAAATCCACTAGGAAATCACGCAGCAGCTTTTTGGAATGGTCATCCATATGGTCCACGATCACTTTGCCTTTAAGGGCTTTTTCCATATGTTTGACATGCTCCGGCATTGATTTGTACGCAAGTTTGATGGAGCGGTCAACCCGGATTTCACAGCCGGTCACGCCTGAATAATATGGTCCGTTCTCGCCCCGGGCTACATTGACCCAGACAATCCAGTACAATTTGCCGTTCGGTACTTTATCCTTGTCCGGCTGGAATTTGACCCGGCGTTCGACATCACTGCGGGCATGCATGGCGCCCATATCAACATATGCCTTGTCTTCATTCGGGTCCACGATGACAGCGGACATGTTTTCCAAGCTGATTGCCCCACCACCATAACCGCCATGTCCATCGGTGGAATCGTCTTTAATAATAGTAAATGAGTTTTTCTTCTTCTCCTGATCAGAACTCACCTATAAGCCCTCCTTTTCTGGCTTTTTCTCCATTGTAGCACAGCAGATGCCCCATTTCCTAATGACGGGACTGCAGGAGGGAGAGCCAGTCGTGGTGTTTTATCCAATGATAAATCTGAACCAACGGGAAAGTTTGGTGAGTGGATATTAACTGCCCCGGAAATATACTCCGCTTTCCGCGAGCGGCTGGTAAGCCACCTTGTGCTATCGCACTGCGGCATTACCAGTTCGCCCAGTCAGTGCTTCAGTTTATGGATGAATTGGATGGCTTCCTCAATTTCTTCATCGGTGTATTTCTGCTTTGGTTTGACCGTATGGACTTTTTCAATATTTTCCTCCAGTGGAAGATGGTCAAAATACATGAGGGTGGAAACGAGCTCCAAGAATCTCGAGCTCTTATTCTGCATTAATGATACATATTCCTCCAGGTTCGGCATCTCACTGGAAAACTGCTGGAGGAAGGAATGCCCATCCTCTGTTACAGTATAGCGGTACTGCGAATAATTCCCTTTATCCTCTTTGACTTCGCTCACAAACCCAAGGTTGCATAATTCCTCTACTCGGAGTGTCAGTTCTTCGGAGTATGGGCCGTAAAAATGAAACTCGTATTTTTCCTCAAACGGCATCTTGCATTTCTGCATGATATAAATCATTTTCTGCAGCTTTTTCCTTCCCGTCAGCTCATCGGCTTCGGCAAAAAACTGCATCAATCTTGCATGATTAGTCAGCATCAACTATCTCTCCCTGCCCATATAAAATTTCATAAATGCGCTGTTTTCTATGTTCATCCTCTAATGCATCCAATAAATCGGTCGGAAAATACAATTTATGGTCGGTCCGCTTTTTCCCCGAGATGGCTTCTACAATATCCGAATTCCTGGAAAGCTCCTTCAGTTCATTATTCGGCATCAAGAGATGGATCGGAAGCCTTTCTTCCTCTTCACCCGGACGATAGAAATCATACGGGAGGTCGGAAGAGGAATCAACAACCAGATAATATTCCGGATCAATGTCCGCTTCCTGGAATAGCCGGTGCAGCTCCATCCACTCTCTCATCTGCAGGTTCGGGTTGAACTCCACATACTTGAACAGACGGCGGTTCATGAACCGTTCGCATAGATCACGGAGGATTTCATCATCTTCTTCCTGCCAGAGTTGGAAATAATAATGCACGATCATTTCATCCAGCTTCAGATATTCTTCCAAGTCCACATTTCCTTTGAAGAAGGAAATGAAATGGGTCGGCTGCAGTTTGAAGGTAAAATCATCCCGCTCATATAGATACTTGGCCCTGTGCAGGATTTTTGACAAAATCACTTCCGCACTTCTTGTAACAGGATGGAAGTATACCTGCCAGTACATCTGGTAACGGCTCATGATATAGTCCTCCACCGCATGCATGCCCGTGGATTTAACCACCACCTGATCCTCGGTAGGGCGCATCACCCGAAGGATTCTTTCCATATCAAAATGGCCGTAGCTCACCCCGGTGAAATACGCATCCCGCTGCAGATAATCCATCCGGTCGGCATCGATTTGGCTCGATATCAGGCTGACGACAAGCTTATTGGGATATGTTTTGGCGATGACATCGGCGACCTTCTGTGCAAGCCCCTTTTCTGCCCGCTCTAACACTTTGTTTACCCTGGTATCCCCCAGAATAATCCGCTGGGTGAAATCTTCGTGATCCAGTTTGAACACTTTCTCAAAGGAATGGGAAAAAGGTCCGTGCCCGAGATCATGCAAAAGCGCTGCACACAGGCAAAGCAGCCGTTCTTCCTTATTCCAATTCGGCCTGTCCTGGAAATTATTAAGAATTCGCCGGACAATTTCGTAGACACCGAGGGAATGGTTAAAACGGCTGTGCTCTGCTCCATGAAAGGTATAATTGGTCGTCCCCAACTGTTTAATCCGGCGCAGGCGCTGGAATTCCGGGGAAGCAATCAGATCCCAGATCACCCTGTCCTTGACATGGACATAGCGGTGGACGGGATCCTTGAATACCTTCTCTTCATTCAATTGTTCATCCTTATATTCCATTTATTTTCAACCCGTTTCTTTTCGACGATTTGATAGTAATTAGTATATAATAAGTTGGAGAATGACAAAAGAGGTTAATAAGCGAGGTCAGCTATGAAAAACTGGAAGGAAATCGTGAGCCACACGACATTTCGGCACCTGGACCACTCAACAAAAAAATTTTTTTACGAAGAACCATATACAGCAATGACTTCCTTTGCCGTGGACGATGCACTCGCCCTTTCCATCAGCGACAATGCCTCTCCCCCGGCCATCCGGCTCTGGGTCCACCCAGACACCATCGTA
Organism: Virgibacillus sediminis; assembly: GCF_042643265.1. NCBI lineage: Bacteria > Bacillati > Bacillota > Bacilli > Caryophanales > Bacillaceae > Virgibacillus > Virgibacillus sediminis. Next base: position 87,603 of record NZ_JBHRRZ010000017.1, read on the forward strand.
CTAGGTATTCCGGATGCCCGTCTCCCGTATATTGAAGAGGGAGTCGAATACCTTGCCGGCGAGGGCTATCATGTCGTTGTCCGCAATTCGGGCGGTCTTGCCGTCGCACTGGATGAAGGAGTATTGAATATCTCCCTGGTTCTTCCAGGGGTCAAAAATATATCCATCCATGATTGTTACGAAGCGATGGTCAGCTTCGTCAAATATATGCTGAACGATGTCACCGACCAGATTGAGGCATATGAAATCGAGGACTCCTACTGCCCCGGCGATTTTGACCTGAGCATCAGCGGCCGCAAGTTTGCAGGAATTTCGCAGCGCCGCATCAAGGATGGAGCAGCCATTCAGATCTACCTTGATGTGGAAGGAGACAGCCATCGGCGGGCTTCACTTATCCGCGAGTTCTATCGGCTCAGCAAAAAAGGAGAACAGACCAAGTTCGACTATCCGGAAATAAATCCGGAAGTGATGGGTTCCCTTTCCGAGCTGCTCGGCCGCAAGATGACCGTCGGGGATATGAAACAACGGGTCCACCGCGCATTGGAGGATCTGAACGACGAAATTGTTACCGATGATTTTTCTGTGAAAGAAGAAGAAACGTTCAAAAAGCGGATGGAACTGATGAAAAAGCGGAATAAAGACATTGCGGAAATGCTGCATCCGCCAGCCGGCGACGTACGGACTATTTCCAGCGACCAGGGGTAAATTATTGCTAGGGCCAAAGCGTAGGCCTAAATATGCTAATCCTGCATACATGTCAGATATAGATGTTAAAAAAAGCTGAAGCGGCCGGGCCGCTTCAGCTTTTTTACGTTTACTCTGATTGTGCTGCTGTAATCAAGGCAAGATTGTAGACATCTTCCGAGCTGCAGCCGCGGGACAGATCATTGACAGGTGCATTGAGCCCCTGCAGGATCGGCCCTACTGCTTCAAAACCTCCCAGTCGCTGAGCTATTTTATAGCCGATGTTTCCAGCTTCAAGGCTTGGGAAGATGAACGTATTAGCATCGCCTTTTAGGATGGAATCCGGAGCTTTCTTCTCTGCCACACTCGGCACGAAGGCCGCATCGAATTGGAACTCACCATCGATGACGATATCCGGATTTTTTTCACGGGCAATCTGCAATGCTTCCGTCACTTTTTCGGTTTCTTCGGATTTAGCCGACCCTTTTGTGGAGAAGCTGAGCATGGCAACCCTTGGATCTACACCAAACAGCTTTCCTGTGTTGGCACTTTCCACCGCGATTTCGGCAAGGTCCTGGCTGTCAGGGGAGATGTTAATTGCACAGTCTGCAAAGACATATTTCTCATCATCCCGAACCATGATGAACACACCGGATGTTTTCTTGACGCCTTCTTTGGTCTTAATGATCTGCAGTGCCGGGCGAACGGTATCGGCAGTTGAATGGGCCGCACCGCTTACAAGGCCGTCCGCCTGGTTCATATACACAAGCATGGTGCCGAAGTAATTCTCATCCTGTAGGATCTTCCGGGCATCCTCCTCGCTGGCTTTCCCTTTCCGGCGTTCCACAAAGGTTTCCACCATCAGGTCGAACTCCGGGAATGACTTAGGGTCCAGGATTTCCGCTGTGCCCACATCGACACCGACATCCTCTGCCTTTTGCTTGATTTCAGCTTTATCTCCGACCAGAATCGGGGTAAGAATCCCGGCTGCACCCAGCTGGCTGGCCGCTTTCAGGATACGCTCATCCAATCCTTCCGGGAAAACAATCTTTTTATTTTTGGTTTCCACTTTTGCTTTTAATTCATCAAATAAACTACTCATTTTGACATTCCTCCTAGCTGCATCTATCCCATCATAAAGGATTTTCCTTGTTTATGGAAGAAATCAAAATTGACATTCCCATGACAACTAAAGAAAAATCCTGAGACGGAGGGCCATCATATATGATTATCTTACCCTAATTATGATAGACTAAAAACATAAGTCATTTACAGCAAATTAAGGAGAGATAGATATGGTAGAAGCAGTCGAAACCATGGACGGCTGGTACAGCCTGCACGACCTGCGCACAATTGACTGGTCTTCCTGGAAGTTGGCATCCGAAGCGGAGCGCAAGGAAGCCATCGACAGTCTGGATCAGCTGATTGCCAAGTGGGAGACGGTAGAAGAGGCAGGAAATGGAAGCCAGGTCCTGCATAAAGTGGTCGGTCAAAAAGCAGACCTTATCTTCATGTTCCTGCGCCCCACCATGGAAGAACTTTCTGATATGGAAACGGAATTGAATAAATCCAAAATGGGCGAATTCCTATTGCCGGCACATTCCTATGTATCGGTAGTAGAACTGTCCAAATACCGCCCGGCCAAAGATGGCGTAGACCCAGAAACCCTTCCCGAGACACAGAAACGCCTCAAGCCGATCCTTCCGAAGTGGGAGCACATCTGCTTCTACCCGATGGACAGGCGCCGCAGCGGAGAGGAAAACTGGTATACTCTGGAAAAAGACGTACGCGCAAAGATGTTATATGAACACAGCAAAACCGGCCGGAAATACGCCGGCAAAGTGAGCCAGGTCATCACCGGCTCCATCGGCCTCGATGACTGGGAGTGGGGAGTCACCCTCTTTGCACATGAGCCCCTCCAGTTCAAAAAAATTGTATATGAAATGCGTTTTGACGAAGTGAGCTCCCGCTACGGCGAGTTCGGTGAATTCTTCGTCGGCAACCTGCTGCCAAGAGAAGACATTCCTAAATACCTGGAAGTATAATGATGAAAGGCTGCCACTCCTGTATTGGAGTGGCAGCCTTTTTATGATGAAAAGGAGCGGAGTTGAGCTTAGCGATTGTTGTTGCGGGCTTCCGGGCGATATACGATGCCTCCTGCCGATTCCACGTTCCTCCCGCCGATTTCCATCTCGTGCTGCTGATTTATTTCGCCTCCTGCTGATTTCCACTACCTGCTGCTGATTCACCACGTCTCCTGCCGATTACACGTTCCTCCCTCCGATATCCATCACGTACTGCTGATTTATTCCGCCTTCCGCTGATATCTATCACGTCCTGACCCACCCAACCCTCCACACAATAATTTTTCCTCGGCCATTTCCTTGTCATCATTCCCGGGCTTTACTCATAGATATATTTAGTGAGCCAGCACCAAGAATTCAGCAGAAATGAGGTATCTTTATGGCTGTAATCAAACATACGGAAGAAGATGTTGCCTTATTGGCAAGGTTGATGCGGGCGGAAGCTGAGGGAGATGGGAAGCTCGGCATGCTGATGGTCGGGAATACCGGCGTAAACAGGGTTATCGCGGATTGCTTGGACTTCCCGGGGATCCGTAATATAAGAGAAATGGTCTTCCAAAGTCCCGGCGGTTTTGAAGCAACCCAGAAGGGCTACTTCTATCAGCGTGCAAGAGAACAGGATAAGCGCCTTGCCAGAAGGGCAATCCAAGGAGAACGTCAGCATCCGGCGTCCAATTCCCTATGGTTCTTCAGGCCGGAAGGAGCCTGTCCGGCCCAGTGGTTCAATCAGTGGAATACAGGCCGTTACAAGGCACACTGCTTCTTCGCTCCTACCGCATCAGCATGTCCGCGTGTAGTACGATAATTTCCTAATCAGGAGGGTGTTCACATGAGCAATCAGTATGATGACGACAAACAGCAGCACAGCAATCCATATCAGGCATATCCGTACTATTATTATCCGCAGGGTTCACCGGCATATTATCCGGCTTTCCAGTCCCGGCAAATTTCCCCGCAGACCCAGCTAGGGCAACAGCAGCAACCGCAAATGCAACAGTTCCAGCAAACCGGCCTGCCGATGGAACAATCCTATATCGAAAATATTCTGCGTTTGAACCGTGGAAAGCAGGCCAGGGTGTACATGACCTTTGAGAACGGAGGCCAGGGGGATTCCCGTACATTCACCGGCATTATCGAAGAAGCAGGAAGGGATCACATCGTATTGAATGATACGGAAAGCGGAAGATGGTATCTGTTGCTCATGATTTACCTGGACTATGTAGAATTCGGGGAAGAGATCAACTACTCCTATCCATTCCAGGGCGGCACCGGGCAATTCTCAGCATATCCGCCTAGATAAATGAAAGGGATGGCACATGATGTGCCATCCCTTTCCAACCATTAAAGAGCAGATCGGCCGCTTATATTCCTGTCTGCCACTGCAGGTAAAGACAAGATTTTGGGAGGGAACTAAGATGCGCCACCCCTATGAAAAGCTCGTCCGTATGGAACTTGCCGCCATTGCCTCTGTCATTCTTTTCGGTGTCATTGCCCTGATCCAAGGATTTCTTCTGTTCATTCTACTATCGTTTTATCTGCTCGCATTCAGCCTCCTATGTGAGGCCATGTTGTTATGGCAGACGGGCAATTCTCCAGATGCAGGCAAACAGGGCCTCCGCGCCGTTCTGCTTTTTATTTTTACAACCTACTTGTTTTTCCATTTATAAAAATCTCATGACGGCTGTGCCAAGCAGCACCCAACCAATCAAAAATGCCACTCCACCAAGCGGCGTAATCATCGCGAAGGTCTTGATGGCCGTTGTCGAGTAGATGTAAAGGCTGCCGGAGAACAAGATGATCCCGATGAAGAACATCCAGCCAGCCCAGGTGATGCTTGCTCCAGTAATTTTCTCGGCTAATAGCCCGGTCACGAGCAGTGCCACCGTATGAAACATCTGATAGTTGACCGCTTTTTCCCATGTGTTCAATGCCTTCTGTGACAGCTTCCCTTCCAATCCATGTGCGCCGAACGCACCAAGTGCGACTGCAAGGAATCCGTTAACCATTCCAATAAGCAGAAATAATTTCATCTTGAACCCTTCCTTTAAAAATCAAATATAGAGTCGCCGTTAGCATCATCGTCCTCATCGATGACAGATCTGCGTGCCTTGCCTGTATTCCGGCTGGCGGCAGCTTCATTACCGAGCATGGCCTTGATCTCTTCTTCTGAGAACTCATCGGCCTTTTGGACGGTTGGAGCCTTTTTGTCCTCCGGAGTGGAATCACCTTCCAAGAACAAGTCACACAGCAGACGGATTTTTTCCATATGCATGGTCAATTTCTCAGGCTTATGCTGCTCCGCCTTTGCTTCCTGTAATTCCTTCATCATCTTTTGAATGATTGTCTCATTCGCAATAGCCACGCGCGATCTCTCCTTATGTACCAATAATTATCTTTCCCCCAGTATAACATGTTTTCCTCCCGAATTCGCTGCGGGACTCCTCTTATATTTTCCCATCAAAAAACCCTGGAAATCAGCCTTCCAGGATTCTACTTCTGCCTATTCACGAGATTTTCTCTGTCTTTTCTTCTATGTAGCGTTGATACAGCCAGTCGAGAAATTCGACTTCCTCTTCTTCCAGCTTCCTGCCAAGTTCCTCCTGTGTTTCTTCAAATAGGTGAATAAAACTCTTCATATTACACCCAAGCCCCCTGTAGTGAAACGCCGATTATTTGTTATCCTAATTCTACCGAATATATAATTAAAAATCAATGGCAAAATTATAAATAGGCAGAATTTACAGATAAATGCCAAATCTGACAGGTTTCGCATGTAACCCCAATATCCCATGTGGGTCCAGGAATCCCCGCAACTCGCCGCCATCTATGCTCGGCTGTAATTCTACCCGTATTTTAGCTATCGGCAAACCCAGAATTATCATTTTCTAAAGAGAAAAAGGGTGAACTGTTAAAAGTCCACCCTCCTTATCTATTGCTCATTCTGATTCAGTTTTGCTTCTATCTGGGTGAGGCGCGCTCTCAATTCATTGATGTCTTCTTTGGTGGCGAGGCCCAGATCCTTCGCCAGTTTCCTGGTCTGATCGTACTGTTTGGAATTCCACTCATCCCTCTTCATCTCACCTTTGACGACAAAGCTGTCCATCATGGTTTTAGCCTGCTCCTGGGTCAGTTCATTCTTATCCACCATTTCTTTTAATTTGGTATCCAACTTTTCCTTGCCGGAAATAGCGGCACCAAGCCCCAGCAGAAAACCTTTCCTCAGTGTATCACTCATTCGCAACACCCCCTCGTTTCCTGAATTGAATCATGCGGTAATGCTTATAGAACAAGATAATGATGAAAAACACCAGTACGGCGACAGCTGACAGCGCTGTTACGGCAATCCCTGTCAAACCGGTGGTATACCCATAAAATATCACACCTGCGCCAATCAGTACCATTATAAAGCTAATGGTTTCCAGAAACAGATAGAAATGATGTTTCAGGCGGAGCTCCTGTTTTATCTTGTCCCATTCTCTGTCCTTTTCCCCGTTTTCCAGCCACTTTAACATGGCCCTCGGCAATGCAAGGACAGGCTCCGCTGTTTCCTTGGCCTTCTGTTTGGCCACGGCTTCTGCAAGATTGCGGTAGCCAAACCATTTCTTCACTTGCGGCTTGGCCCATTTTTCTATATCCATCTCCGGATAAATGGCATAAAGCAGACCCGCGATGATGGACACCGCCCTTGCAAAATACGCGTAATCCGCCGGAAGCTGAATCGGCTGCTCCTGAACCATCATCTTAAACTCATCGGCAATCTGTGCCATTGTATCGCTGTCCATTTCCTTCAGCGATCCGTCCTGATAGAGGTCGAGAGCCTGTCTGATCGCTTTTTCAAGTTTTACCTTATCAGCGTTCGGCAACAGGAAATCCATATCTTCCAACGCATCTATCATTAATTGATAGTCATCGGTGATGAAGCCTCTTGCGACCCGTTTAAAATAGACCGTATCCTGTTTGCTGATCTCACCGACCATCCCGAAGTCAAGTATGGCTATTTTGCCATTTTCCTGGACAAGGATATTCCCTGCATGCGGATCTGCATGGAAGTAGCCGGGGTGCAAAAACTGGTCGATATAGAAATCAAACAGGGTTCTGGCCAGTTGTTCCGGATTAAGACGCTGCTCATTCACGTACTGCACATCGGTAATTTTGGCACCCTCCACCCAATCCATCACAAGTACTCTGCTGGTGCACAGGTGATTATAATAGGAAGGGATATGTATGGATGGCATATTCCTGTACCGCTCAAGGAAGTAATTTCCATACTTAAGCTCCTGCCGGAAATCCAGCTCCCTGTCCATCACGCGCACTAGTTCTTTGTACAGCGCCGTCAAATCAGCTTTTCTGCCAAAGTTAGTGAACACCTTGATAATCCAGAATACCATCTTTAAGGCCACGAAATCTTTACGGAAAATCTCACGGACCCGGTGCCGCTGCACTTTTACCGCCACCTTTGTCCCGTCCTTTAATTCAGCCCGGTAGACTTCCCCAATCGACGCCGAGGCAATCGATTCTGGCTCAATAGTTTTCAAATTCTTGTCCAGACTGCTGTTCCATTCTTCTTCCATCAATTCCTTGGAAATTTCAAACGGCATGGCAGACACCTGGTCGACCAGCCCAGTCAACTCACGAATGAACGCTTCCGGCAGAAAGTCCGACCTTGTACTGAGGAACTGCCCCACCTTTACAAGAACTCCTCCAAGCCTGACCGCCGTTTCCCGGAATTCGCTAGCCATGTCCGCCAGCATACGGTTCCATTGCCTGACGGTCCGATCATCCCAAATTCTGTGGGTGAAGGAGAAAAAATATAATTGAAAAATGAATTTAACAGCCATCCAGACAATGACTGTATTACGGTAAAAGAAATTGTACTTCCTGGCTTTTTCCACGGACAACACCCCATTTCCCTTTTCCCCTCCCGAGTAAGAAGATAAACATTCAAGGCATAGGGACAAGTTTTCATGCATATTTATACAAAAAAGTATTGATTTATACAGAAATTCACTTATAATTGGATAAGAAATCAAACCTAAGGAGACCTACATCATGAGTACCCAAACTAAAAACCAATTGAAATTTATACTGCCATCTCTGATCGGCATTTTCCTATTTATGTTCCCTTTTCCGATAGAGGACGGCATTACCATACCCATCGCCATACTCGCCGGCTATGTGCAGGATCTATTAGCCGGGCAATTATCGCTTATAATGATGATTATTATTGTAGTCACTGCGATTATGACTGTTTACGCAAAAATCGGCGGCAAGGATGCTCTCGCCAGAACTCCTTTCTTCCAGAACCTTTTCCATACCAGCTGGTTCTGGACGGGGACACGAGTGCTTGCAGCTGTTTTCGCAATTATGGTCTACTTCGGTCTGGGACCGGAAGCCGTTCATGGCCCGAATACGGGACAACTGCTGCTGGATGACCTTCTGCATGTGCTGTTCGCCGTCTTCCTGTTTGCCGGGCTATTCCTGCCGCTTCTGATGAACTTCGGGCTGTTGGAACTATTCGGTACACTGATGACCAAAATCATGCGCCCTTTGTTCAAACTGCCTGGCCGGGCATCGATCGATTCCCTGGCATCCTGGATCGGCGACGGAACCATCGGGGTTCTGCTTACAAGCAAGCAGTATGAAGAAGGATATTATTCCAAGCGGGAAGCTGCCGTCATCGGTACGACATTTTCCATTGTATCCATCACCTTCTCCCTGGTGGTCATCGCAGAAGTCGGCCTGGAGCATATGTTCATCCCATTTTATCTGACTGTATTTGCAGCAGGGCTTGTTGCGGCCCTCATCATGCCGCGGATTCCACCGCTATCGAGAAAATCTGAATCCTACATCCGCGACGACGCAGAAGGTATCGATGAACAAGTACCGGAAGGAGATAATCTCTGGACTTTCGGCTATAGAAAAGCACTGAATCGTGCCAGCAAGGAAAACAGTGTCTATAAATTCTTCAAAGAAGGCGGGCAGAACATCCTTGATATGTGGATGGGAGTAGCCCCGGTCGTTATGGCTTTCGGCCTGGTCGCCTTGATCATTGCTGAATATACACCAGTTTTCCAATGGCTCGGCACACCATTTGTCCCGATTCTGGAACTGATGCAGGTGCCTGAGGCAGAAGCAGCTTCAGAAACCATGCTGATCGGGTTTGCCGATATGTTCCTGCCGGCGATATTGGCTTCTTCCATTGAAGCGGAGATCACCAGATTTATTATCGCTGCCCTGTCGGTGACCCAGCTGATCTACATGTCCGAAGTCGGCGGACTGCTGCTTGGTTCCAAGGTGCCAGTCAATTTCAAAGACCTGGCGATCATCTTCCTGCTGCGTACCATCATCACGCTGCCGGTCATCGTACTGATCGCACACTTCATCTACTAGGATATGGATGGAAATAGAGATAAAACTTTTTGAAAATATAACACCTTTAACACGCTATTCCTAACGGTAATAGCGTGTTTTTTTTTTGGTGCCACACATTAGAGTTAGCCGCCTCTTCTCACGTGGGTTAATTGGCTTCTGCAGATGCTTTTGTGAAAGAAGGAAATTAGTGATTGAGATGGTAAGGTCTACATTTGGGTAGTGGAGACAATCGCTACGGAAATATACTCCGCTTTCCACGGGCGGCTGGTGAGCCTCCTTGTGCTATCGCACTGCGGCGTCTCGCCTAGGCCTTTCCTCCCGTAGGAGTCTCCGTATATTTCCTACGCTGGTTTAGGTGCTTCGTTCATCCTTTGAGCTTAATTCTATAGCAAATCCGCTTCAAAGAAGATCACGTCCTTAATTTCTGGCTCTTTATCAATTAGTATAAATAAATCCCTGGTAGGTAAGATTTTAATTCGCTTCGGAATTGTTAAGGAAGACAGGAGTAAATTAGGGGTGTTTGGCCACTTCAAGGCAGGCGATATCATACAGCCAAATGGTTTTTCCTTACCAAATGAAAACAAGGCTGGACACATTCAAAACACTTCTGTCCCAGCCTCGTTTTTTATTTATAAGGATCTTTTCCATCAAACCGTTGTACTATTTCCTTTGCCCAGTTTCTTCAGCATGGTGAATTTCCCCTCTATCATTGGCTGCCATAAGCCGACAATCGGCCTGCTGGAGAGCAGGAGCACTATAAGCGCTGATATAGCTGCAAGCCCAAGCACATCAAAGACATTATTCACTTTGAATAAATCTGCCGCACGGAAAAACTGGATAAAAAAGCCATGCAACAGGTATACATACAATGTCCTCGTTCCAATGTCCGTGTACCATGTATGATGCTTCGGCACCCAGGCGAGCACGCTGATGGTCATCAATACGGCAGTAACGTATACTACAAAACGGAAGAGACCGCCAGCCTCGGCTGCCCCTAACTGCCCGTAGGATTTAGAAGCAAGCAGCCATCCCGAAGAAAAGTCCGGTGCGAAGTAAATGGCCACAGCTACGATAGCCATGATTCCTATGGAAGCAATTTTTACCCCCTGCCGCTTCACCTGCATGATTTGCTTTTCCGATGTCCAGTAACCGGTCAGGAAAAACGGAAAGAATACAAATGTACGGGATAGGCTGAAGGTATGGCCGATATCTCCGAAATACCCGACAATCAATCCAATCTGTACGGCCAGCAAAATACTCAAAGGCGCTGGTATCTTTTTAAACCAATAGAGGAGCATATGCCAGCAGAACAAACTGAACAGGAACCAGAGCGACCAATGAGGGTAAAACAATCCATTCAGCCAATCATCATTACCAATTAGGAAAAAGTAGCCCGTGTATAGCGTTTGAAATATGAAATAAGGAAGCAATAACTTCTTTGCCAGCTTCATTACATACCCTTTGTTTCCGTAGCCTTTCGCAAAAAATCCGGAAAGCAGAATAAAAGCTGGCATGTGGAACGTGTAGATCCATAGGTACAGCGTATTCATTCCCTGTGATTCGCTGGTAAACGGCTGAATAATATGCCCGAACACCACTAGAAAGATCAACAATACCTTCGCATTATCAAAAAAAGCATTTCGTTCCATGGAAATCCATCCCTTTAGTATAGTAAGCAAGTCGTCATACCCTCACTATACCCTTAAAAAAACGTAAATATCTATGCATCTGCCTATTTTTAGCGAGATGTTAGGAAGATGTAACTGAATTGAAAAGTATATGGCATAAAAAAGGAATAGACTGAGACTTCGATGGATTGATTCTACCACTTTATTCAATATTTTGCCTGGTTAAAAGGGATCTCTCCCCTTCCAACGTTCCAACACTTCCCTGTTTTTTACCGGGTACTGGTATTGCTAATCCAGCCTTGCCCACGCACATTTCTTCCAAGCAAAAAGCCTCCACAGGGGGAGGCTTTAAGTTGCAGCTTTCTTCTTTTTGACTGCTTTTTCTTTTGTTTTCGGCTTTGGCTGGGGTGGTTTCGGTTTATCCTGTTTGGCCCGGTCAAGGGAAGCCTGCAGGGCATCCATCAGGTTGGTTGCCGCATCTGGTGCCGGCTTTCCTTCTGGTGCAGCTGTTGCCGTATAGTCCTTGTTGTTCTTTTTATCCTCAATCAATTCAAGCAATGCAGTGCGGTATTCGTCCGTATATTTCTCCGGATTGAATTCCGTGGTCAGCTGTTCGACCAGCATTTTAGCTGTTTCCAGTTCCTTTTCATCCGTTTTGCCTTCTTCCGGAACGTTCGGCACGTCCTGCACGTCTCTGACTTCATCTGGATAATGGATGGTCTCCGCCACCAGGGTGTTTTGGTAGACCCGGATGACTGCCAGCTGTTCCTTGGAGCGGATGATCATTTTGGCAATCCCGATTTTCCCGCTATCCGTGAGGGCGCTCCTGAGCAGACTATATGCTTTGCTCCCGCCTTCATTCGGTGAGAGGAAATACGTCTTCTCAAAATAAATGGGATCAATTTCCTCCAGCTTCACAAAATCGACGATCTCCACCGCCTTATCCTCCTGCTCCTTCTGCAGGGCCTTCAGTTCCTCTTCCTCAAGGATGACAAATTTATTTTTTGCATATTCATATGCCTTTACAATATCGTCGTTATCCACTTCTTTATCACAAACCGGACAGGTCTTCTCATATTTGATCGGAGACTGGCATTCCTTATGCAGCTGCCTGAGTTTAATATCTTTATTTTCGGTGGCGGCATGCATCTTTACAGGGATATTAACAAGCCCGAAGCTGATCGTCCCTTTCCACATCGTATGCATGGCTATTACCTCCCTTTCTCCCTTAGTCTGCCGATCTGGAGGCATCTTATCCGATCCGCGGATTATTTTTTTGTTCTTAGCCACCCTAAGAACAAAGGCATGGCCTGTGCGCAGCAAATCAATTTCGCCATTGCTAAAAAAGGGGGCATTCGGAATGGATATCATGAAACCAATTCCCAGTACAGAACTGCCACTTGGCGACGAATGGATATATGAAGTGAAATATGACGGCTTTCGCTGCCTGGTCGAATGGGAGAAAAATGGAGATATCCGGCTGATCAGCAGAAATCATAAGGACCTTACAGGATCATTCCCCGAAGTCAAGGAAAGGTTTTTGTCAGCCAAAGGCTCGGTGGAGGACTTGCTTCCATTGAAGCTGGATGGTGAACTGGTCATCCATAACACTCCCTTTCAAACAAACTTTGCCCGCCTTCAACAGCGCGGACGCCTCAAAAACCTTCCCGGAATCCGGGCAGCTGCTGCAGAAAGGCCGGCCACCATTCGCATCTTCGACATCCTGGAAATGCGGGGAAGTAATCTGCAGAAAACACCTCTGTCCGAACGGAAGCAATTCTTGGAAGAAGTTCTTTCCAGACTAGGGATAGAAGGAGTGGAGGCAGACCGAAATCCCGACCGCATCTGGAAAAAGCTTGCGAAGCATCGGGGAGAAGGGCTTGTCGCCAAACGGCTGGGCAGCACCTACCAGGACGGCAAAAGCCATCGTGACTGGTATAAGATCAAAAATTGGCGAAGCATCCAAGGGTTTTTGACCAGCTACCAGCCGGAAAATGGCTATTACACGGTCGGTGTATTCGATCAAGAGGACATCCACATCATCGGTAAATGCAAGCACGGATTGGATACAGACGCCTCCCAGACATTAAGAGAAATTTTTACATCGCGAGGAGAAAAACAAGGCGGTGCTTTTGTACTCCCGCCGGCCATTTGCGCCAGCATTCACACCCTCGACCTCTACAAAGGTGAACTGAGAGAACCGGAATTTGCCGCCCTCATGCCGAATATGCCACCGAAGGACTGTACCATCGAGCAGCTTCAGCTGGATATGGCCATGCTCCCTGAAACGGTGGAGCCCACTAATACAAGCAAACTATTTTGGCCCGACAAAGGCTATACAAAAGGAGACCTGCTCACATATATCCGAGAGATGGCCCCATATATGCTTCCCTTTTTGGATGACCGGGCCCTGACGGTGATCCGCTGTCCGGACGGAGTGGAATCAGAGCATTTTTTCCAAAAACACCTGCCTGCCTATGCACCTGATTTCGTCACAGGAATTCCTGCCGGGGATGAACAACTGATGGTCTGCGACAGTCTGGATTCATTAGTTTGGTTCGCCAATCATGGCGCTGTTGAATACCACATCCCCTTTCAACTGATACAGAAGGACACACCGCTGGAGATTGTTTTTGACCTGGATCCTCCTGACCGTGGCAAATTCCACCTCGCCATCAAGGCCGCCCTGCTCATTAAGCCGCTGCTCAATGACTTGGGCCTGGCCTCGTTCGTGAAAACCTCCGGAAATAAAGGGCTGCAAATCCATATCCCGATCCCCGAGGACACCGTGACCTACCAGGAGACCGCCGTATTCACACAAGCCATTGCCTGGACGGTGGAAAATGCCCATCCGGATTTATTCACGACCGAGCGGATGAAAAACAAGCGAAACGGCAGATTATATATTGACTATATACAGCACGGAAGAGACAAAACATTGATTGCGCCCTATTCACCAAGGATGACAAAAGACGGAACCGTCGCCGCTCCGCTCTTTTGGAAGGAAGTGAAGGAAGGATTGGACCCAGGCAACTTCACCCTGGAGAATACCGCTAAGCGGGTTCGGGAATTAGGCTGTCCGTTCCAAGATTACCGGACAGCAGGCGAAACACAGAAGATGGACCGGATGCTGGAACTCATCAAGTCCTGACCCCATAACGAAGCAGGGATACCGGCCACTTACAATAATAAAAAAACTCCCCCGCGCGGAGGAGTACATTCATTAACTTAGAGCCGGTTCCAGCTCCATTTCGACATTTCCCTTTATTGCCCGGGAAATCATGCAGCTTTTCTCTGCTTTTTCGACAAGCTTTTTCAACTTTTCATGCTGATTGCTGTCGGCATTGCTTTTCAGGGAAACCGTGGGACGATGGATGATTTTCTTATACGTAAACACACCATTTGTTACATCAATGATTCCCTCTGATTCCAGGGACATTTCATCCAGCGGCAAGTCCGCCCGCTCAATCATCGCCGCAAGGGTTATGATATAGCAGGTGGCAGCCGCTCCCAGCAGCATTTCATCGGGATTGGTGCCAACCCCGGGCCCGTCCATCTCAGGGGGAATGGAAATCTTTGTTTTCAGATTGCCTGCTTCCATATAACCGTCGCTGTTCCTGCCGCCCGGCCAGTCTGCTTTCAAATGAAAATGATGTTCTGCCATGTCTATCACCTCTTGATACTATTTTAACCTATTGGCAGGGATTGGTTAAAGCAAATAAGCGACAGCGGCAGCCGCTGTCCCCCGCTACTTGCCCTCCAGCATTTCCTTCAGTACGACCGCTTGATTATGCTCCGTATCCTTAGCGGCATATAGCAATGTCACATCCTGCTCCTTTTGCCATGCTCTTCAATTCTTCCCAGGCCCTAAGCTGTTCCCCGTGGTTCAACTCCTGCTGATACTTTCTACGGAATTCTGGGAATTTCTCTGGATCATGGCTAAACCATTTCCGCAAATCCTTCGAAGGAGCAACTTCCTTTAACCAATGATCCAGCTTCGCATCCTCCTTGGACACGCCCCGCGGCCAAACCCGGTCCACCAACACTCGCACGCCATCATCCCTTTCATAACCATCATAGATTCTTTTCGTTTTCACAGTCATTGGAATCCTCCTTAAGTGGTACTCTTTTCAGATGATATCCAGGGCGTGCTGCTGATTCATCTCTGTTCCGGCTGATTTCACGCTCCAGCTGCCGATACCCCTCCGCACCTGACGATTTCTTATCTGTAAAAAATGACTTTCGCCGACAGGCAAAAGTCATTTTTCGATAAAGTTCTCGCAAACAACGTACGTTGCCACTATAAGCCGGGGATATTCACTCGTCATTACGACTTATACTGTACTGCGCTCCCTTAGGGAATGTCTGTGTATCTATTAAATAATGACTGTCAATCGCCACTCGGGATTAAGACCGGGTTATCTGGCCGACCGCCTCATCCAGTGCCTGCTTGATATCATTCAATTTATTCCGGCTGTCTTCCTTGCTGCTTCCACAAACGCCATAATAGTACTTGATCTTCGGCTCGGTTCCGGACGGGCGAAGACATACCCAGGCATCTTCATCGAGGATGAACTTCAGCATATTTTCTCTAGGCAGGGAGATTTCCTCTTTCCGCCCCTCTTCTACAAGTGTCCGTTCACCTGCCAGATAATCCTCAGTCTGCTTGACAGAGAAGCCTCCAATTTCCTCAAATGGCTTGTTGCGGACCGCTTCCATAATGGAGGCGATCATTTCTGAGCCTTCCTTCCCTTTTAGCGTTAAAGAGGACATGCCTTCTAGGTAATATCCATGTTTTTCATAGATATCATCCAGTGCTTCCAGTAATGTTTTTCCCTGTTTATCCCAATAATATGCCATTTCACAGGCCATTACGGCTGCTTGGACAGCATCCTTGTCTCTCGCAAAACTGGAGATCAAGTAGCCATAGCTTTCTTCAAAACCAAAGATGAATGTCTCCCCGCTGGAGTCAAACTCATGGATTTTCTCCCCAATGTATTTGAATCCTGTCAGTGTATCAATCGTCTTGGCTCCGTAGGAATCGGCAATGGACCGGCCAAGCTCCGTAGTGACGACCGTTTTCACCAGTCGTGCTGTCTTCAATACATGCTCATCCGTATGGGTAAGGAGATAATCAAGCATCAAGGAGCCCAGCTGGTTTCCGGTGAGAACCTGATACTCCCCTGCTTTATCCTTTACGGCTACACCGAGGCGATCTGCATCCGGGTCAGTTCCAAGCAGTATGGCCGCATTGCTCTCCTGCCCTTGTTCGATCGCCATGGTGAATGCTTGATGTTCTTCCGGGTTAGGGGATTTCACCGTGGAAAATTCCGGATCTGGCTCTGCCTGTTCCTTGACCACGCCTACATTGGTGAAATTAAGCTGGTCCAGCCCTTTCAATACGAGGTCATGAGCGGTTCCGTGCAAGGGGGTGAAAACAATCCCCATTTCCTTCTTGCGCTCCTGCTCTTCTTCCTCCAGCTTGGTGATTTGTTTCAGCCTCTCCAAGTATGCATGGTCCACTTCTTCGCCAACCCAGTTTATCAGCTCTTCTTCCTCCAGCTCGTCCTGCTCCAGATATGGGACTGTCAGCTCATTTTCCGTCCGGCGGATTTGTTCGATGATCTCATCTGCTTCCCCGGGTGTAATCTGTCCCCCGTCCTCGTTATACACCTTAAAGCCATTATATTCCGGAGGGTTGTGGCTGGCTGTGATCATGACACCTGCTACGGCACCTAGATGGCGGACAGTGAAAGACAATAGCGGCGTCGGCCTCAAGGACTTGAACACATAGGCTCTGATGCCATAGGATCCTAACACTTTGGCTGTTTCAACAGCAAATTCCCTTGACATATACCGGCAGTCATAGGCCACGGCCACACCACGGTCCCGCACATTGACACGGTTGGCAAGCAGGTGGTTGGCAAGCCCATTGGCGGCTTTACGCACCGTATAGATATTCATTCGGTTCGTTCCCGGACCGAGGATTCCGCGCATCCCGCCTGTCCCGAAGGTCAACTCCTGGTAAAAAGCATCCTCCAAAGCTGCTTCATCATTCTGTATATCCGCGAGTTCTTTCTTTAAAGAAGGATCAAGATTTTCGTATGTATTCCATTTTTCATAGACTGCTTCCCAATTTGACATCATCATATCCCCCATTACATATATATGTTCAGATTTTAACACACTTCCACCCAATATTCTATGCACCAGTTTAAGCGCTTGCTAAATAGGTTATATTACTAAGAGTTTCTCTAAATGCAGTACTTGAGGTATGATAGATAATAAGAGAAACTTCCATCAGCGGGTACGGATCTCCGCCCCCTGAATCCATGTCAGCCATCGAAATCTTACGACGAGGTAGTGATTGTATTGATACATAAAAAATGGTTCCATGTTATGACATTTCTGATTATGCTGTTCCTCTTGATCTGGCTGGTTTCCATCACCGACTTCATTTTCACGCCAGTGGTCCAGTTGATTGGTGCAGTCGCATTCCCAGTCATTGGGGCAGGTCTGCTTTTCTATCTGTCCAAACCGGTAATGCATTTCTTCGAGAGGTTAAAAATCAACCGGGTCGTATCTATTATTCTAGTGTACCTCCTGATTATCCTGCTAGTGACTTTATTTATCCTGTATATCTGGCCGATTGCCCAGAGGCAGGTGGCCAACCTGTTGGAAGCCATTCCAGGAATGGTGAGGTCCGTGGAGGATTTCATCGATTACTGGCAAGATAACTATTCCTTGCTGCCGGCACCTGTGCTGAATGCCATCAATGACTTTACAAACAATCTGCCGACTATCATCGAAAACAGCCTGAATAACTTGGTGAGCGTGGTCGGAGGATTCCTTGGCCAGTTGTTCACCATCATTGCGGGGCTTGTCCTGGTTCCGTTTTTCCTTTTCTTCATGCTGAAGGATGACTATAAACTGGTTCCGTTCCTCACCCAGTTTTTCACCCCAAAGAAGGCGAAAAACCTGCGCAGCCTTCTGGAAAAAATCGATCATGTACTTTCTGCCTTTATCCAGGGCCAGCTGATTGTCAGCCTTTTCGTCGGAATCATGCTGTTTATCGGCTATTTGATCATCGGCCTTGATTATGCGCTGACCTTGTCCCTATTCGGGCTGATGATGAATGTTATACCTTTCATCGGGCCATATATTGCTGTTGTGCCCGCATTGATCGTCGGGGGCATCCAGGACCCGATGAATCTTATTTGGGTGTCAATCATCATGCTGGTTGCCCAGCAGATTGAAAGCAATCTGATTTCGCCGAATGTCATGGGTCAGGCATTGGACCTTCATCCATTGACCATTATCACCGTCATCCTGGCTGCTGGAAGCATTGCCGGGTTCATCGGAATTGTGTTCGCCGTACCATTCTATGCAGTGGCCAAGACAATTATTGTACATTTTTATCAAACCTATACGGAAAGCAGGAAGAACGAGAAAGATGCCTTGATCTAATACTTCCTAACCCCTTGTCCTGTCTACATCCCATCGGCTAAACTGATAGATAGAGAGGGGAATGGATATGACAATTTCTAAAAAGGAACTTGAGGCTAAACTGGCGGAACTTAAATCCGATTATGTCCGGATACAGAGTGATCTGGATAAACTGGAGTACGTGAAAGGAAGAGTTTCCTCCGCCGAAGGGCAGCTGATCCGGCTGGAAGGGGAAATAGCAGAAGTGAACCGGCAACTAGAAGATATGGAATAAGAACAATAGCATTTGGACCCAGTCAGCGACGCCATAAAGGGAGACGCCGATGCCCGTCCGGTTCGCTAAATGTAAAGGTAAGTACATCCGGTCCCTGCGATTGGACCTGCCATTGTTAATCAGCAGTCCTTAGCAACAAATAAGAAGCGTGAAGCCAATCGGCTTCACGCTTCTTATTTGTTTTGATTATTATTGTTGCTGTTAGCCCGCTGGTTTTCCAGCTTTGCTTGGATTTTCGCTTTTTCTTTGTTCGGCGGTGTCAGGCTGATGATGGTATCGCCGATCGTCGGCACAGTCCGCATCTCTTCCGAATAGAATTTCAGCATTCCGGACGGCCGAAGCAGATAGAGAAATACAGTTGCTTCATCCTTCTCCTTGAGATAATCCTGATAGGTGAATCTCTCTCGCAATGTCGTCTTGCGGAATACATATCCTTCATTCAACTTGTCATTGAGAATCTCCATCGGGAACTTTTTATCGAACAGAATCCGTCCACCGACTTTGGAAACCATCGCACTCGATCCATCTTCATACGGTCTGTATGGACTTACTTTGAATACATTCATCCGCCCGTATTCCGGAATAAATGTAGTACAGATTAGTGCATTATATGCATTGTCATCTGTTGCCGCAATCAGATAGTCATATGGCATTGTGTCGAGATTGTATTCGGTCTGTTCCGACAGCATGCTTCCATGATAGAAAGGAATCCCCGCTTTTCTGGCAAGCCGAAGCCTTTCCCAGGAAGAATCGACAATCAACACCGGAACATCGGATGTCTGTAGGGAATTGGCCAGACGGACGGTAAATTGATTGCTGCCAACAATCAACACACCTGGTGTACCCTCCATGGACAGTCCCAATTTCTTTGCCAGCCAACTGATGGAGAATCCATGTGCGACAACCGTGAAGATTACTAAAGCAAAGGTGAGGGCTGTCAGAAGATCCGCATCCTCATAGCCGGAAGCCATCAGCACTGTGGCGAAATATCCGGAAACCGTCAGGGCAACAATTCCCCTTGGTGCGATCCAGCCTACCAGCGCCTTTTCCCTAAAGGTCATTTCCGTTCCTATGGTCGACAGGAAGATGGATAATGGGCGGACAATGAACATCATCAGCAATACATATCCGATAATGTTCGGACTGAAGATCTGATAGAGGGTCTCCCTTTCCAATGAAGCTGTCAGCATAATGAATATCGCTGAAATCAGCAACACGGACACATTTTCCTTAAAATGACGCATATCGGATATCGAGCTTATCCCCATATTGGCAAGGGTGATACCCATTGCAGTCACGGAAAGCAGCCCGGTTTCATGCATGATTTCATCTGCGACGGTGAAACACAAGATAACTACCACAAAAACAGCTGGAGACTTCAGGAATTCAGGAATATGGCCGGTTTCGAACATCCAGCCGATCCCCTTCCCGCAAAGCCAGCCGAAGATAGCGGCAAATATCGAAGCGGCAAAGAAGAGTACCAGCAAAGTTCCATCCGGATTTTCTGCCGTCATGAAGGTAATGATTTCAAACGCGAATACCGCCAGCAATGCACCGATAGGGTCTACAATGATACCTTCCCATTTTAATACTTTTGCTGGTCTAGGTTTCAGTTTGGACTGGCGGAGCAGTGGCATGATTACTGTCGGGCCTGTCACGATGAACAGCCCGCCGATAACAAATGCCACCGCCCAGGACAGCCCGGCGATATAGTGGGCCGTCAAAGAACCGAGGATCCAGGCAATAAATGCGCCGACCGTAGAAATACGGAAAATCGGTTTCCCAAGCCCTCTCAATTCTTTGAAGCTGAGGTTCAAACTCCCCTCAAAAAGAATAATTGCTACTGCCACCGAAATAATCGGACTATATAAAGCTCCAAAATTCTCCTCTGGATGGATGATCCCGAGTATCGGCCCTGCAAGCAGGCCGGTTGCAGCCATGATGACAATGGCCGGCAGCCGATACCGCCATGCAACCCATTGAGAGCCGATCCCGAGGAGAAGTACGAGCATAACCTCAAATAAAAGCGAAGGTACCATGAATAACCCTCCATTTCCCAGTTTATATAACAGATATTCTATAGGTGATGAAGTGGGATGTAAACAAATTTATCCTTATCAGCAATAATGGGTATGATCTTATTTTTCACCCAATTTAAATTAATTATTGACAGACATCAAAGGCATTGTTAGGATTAATTCTTGTTTGAAAAAAATCGCATAGCGGTCCTATGCGCATTATTGTCTGATTATAATGAAAAATACGGAAGGGAGTTTCTCTTTGATGAGAAAAGATATATTTACTATTGGTTTCATGCTGTTCGCCCTTTTCTTCGGCGCCGGCAATTTGATCTATCCACCGGTACTCGGCATGGAAGCCGGTACTGCCTACTGGCCGGCCATTACCGGTTTCATCCTTACTGGTGTCGGCCTGCCGATTCTGGCGGTTACTGCTATTTCCTTTGTAAAGAATGACGCGAGGGAACTGGCTGACCGGGTACATCCCCTGTTCGGCCTATTGTTCACCTCTACGGTCTATCTGGCCATCGGTGCCTTCTTTGGCATTCCCAGAGCAGCTACCGTCGGTTATGAAATGAGTGTGCATCCCTTTACCGAGGGAGCTTCCAACACGCCATTAATCATTTTTACCGTAGTTTTCTTCAGCCTTGTCTATCTAGTCAGCTTGAACCCCTCCCGAATGGTGGACAGAATCGGGCAGTACCTGACCCCTATCCTGCTTATTGCTATTGTCGGCTTGAGCATAGGGGCATTGCTGCTCTTCGACAATCCGGCCGCATCACCTAAAGGAGATTATGGGAGCACTCCGTTGTTCACAGGATTCCTTGAAGGATATCTCACGATGGATGCCATTGCTGCCCTTGCCTTTGGAATAATTGTTGTCAATGCTTTTAAAGATCGGGGGTATGACTCACCGAAGCAGTTGGTATCGGCCACCTTGAAAGCTGGGATTGTCGCGGGAATCGGCTTAATATTGGTCTATAGCGTCCTCGGCTGGATCGGTTCCAAGATGGCATTGCATGGCTCTTTTACTAACGGCGGCAATATCCTTTCCCATGCGGCCGACATGATTTTTGGAAGCTTCGGAACCCTGCTCCTTGGTGTAATCGTCGCTCTGGCCTGCTTTACCACATCTGTCGGGCTGGTTGTCGCCTCCGGGCAGTTTTTCGTCAAAGTCACTCCATTATCGTATAAATGGATCATCTCCATTGTGACACTTGCCAGCTTCCTTATTGCCAATCAAGGGCTTGAGACGATTATCAGTATATCTGTGCCGGTACTGACGTTCATCTATCCGATTGCCATCGTATTGATTCTGCTGACATTCATGGACAAGCTGTTCGGCGGCAGACGAGGCGTCTACCGCGGAGCCATTTTGTTGACAGCCATCATCAGCCTTTATGACGGGCTGACGGCATTCGGCCTCGAACTTGACCAAGTTGGCCGAATTCTGCAGTTACTGCCATTCTTCAGCATTGGCCTTGGCTGGCTGCTCCCTGCAGTCATCGGCGGCCTTGCCGGCTTCTTCCTTTCCGGCAAAGAAGAAAGCACACCGGACCGATTTGCTAGATGAAAATAAGGTTGGTGAATTAAACTGTTTAACTAAGGAAGGCATACAATCCACTATATTAGCGGAGGAAACATACGCAGACTCCTACGGGAGGAGAGGCCTAGATGAGACACCGAAGTGCGATAGCACTCGGAGGCTCATCAGCCGCCCGTGGAAAGCGAAGTATGTTTCCGAAGCTGGTTGTCTCCACTAAACAAGATTCCGGGAAATGTTTATTTAAATTATTGTGAGCGGGTTGATCGATCTATTGCCCGCTCACAAATTTTCCATTAAAGTATAGATGCAAGCTGAACGTGGCTATCCTTGTGATTGAACAACTCACCCCCTTCCCCATCCAAAAATTCTCCCAATCTATCCGTTTAAAAAGAAAAATATGTTAGGATTAATCTAGTAAAAAGGAGGGCCAGCGCCGATGCTTGTAAAAGAAGAAGAAATCCTGAAAACGTATTTTGGCTATGAAACTTTCCGCCCTGGCCAAAAGGAGACCATCGAACATATCCTCAAACTGGAAAACACACTGGCTGTCATGCCTACAGGTGGCGGGAAGTCCCTGTGCTACCAGATTCCCGGCCTCTCCCGCAACGGAACCGCCATCATCATATCCCCGCTAATCTCCTTGATGAAGGACCAGGTAGATTCGTTGAATTCGCTAGGAATACCCGCTGCCTACATAAACAGCTCCCTGACTGCCGCTGAGCAGCAGGATACACTCGCAGGCATCGCTGCAGGTGAATACAAGTTTGTCTATGTGGCACCAGAGAGGTTTGAATCCGGCCGGTTTGTTCAGGTCATCCGGAATATTCCCCTTTCCCTGGTCGCCTTTGACGAGGCACACTGCATATCCCAATGGGGGCATGACTTCCGTCCGAGCTACCGGTCGATCATCAGCAACCTGAAACAGCTATCCAATATTCCTGTCTTCGTTGCGCTTACCGCAACGGCAACAGAGGAGGTCATCGGGGACATTCAGAGTCTGCTCCGGATGGACCACGTGGTGAACACCGGTTTCGAGCGAGAAAACCTGTCCTTCCATTTGATAAAGGGGAGGGATCGAAGCAGTTATATCCGCTCCTTTCTTGAAGAGCACCCGGAGGAATCCGGGATCATCTATGCGGCCACCCGCAAGCAGACGGACAGCCTATATGCCCAGCTATCCAGCAGGGGCGTGCCTGTGGCCAAATACCATGGCGGCTTGTCTGAAGAGGAAAGAAAGGAAGCGCAGACTGCCTTTATCCATGATGAAAAGCCTGTGATGATTGCCACCAATGCATTTGGCATGGGCATCGACAAATCCAATGTAAGGTACGTCATCCACTATGCGATGCCAATGAATATCGAGTCCTACTACCAGGAGGCTGGCCGGGCAGGGCGGGACGGTGAGCCGAGTGACTGTATCCTGCTGTTTTCCCCGCAGGACATCCAGCTGCAGAAATTCCTGATTGAACAGTCGATGATGGAAGATGAGGCTAAGCAACTGGAATACCGGAAGCTCCAGGCGATGATCAATTACTGCCATACCCACGGCTGCCTTACCTCCTTCATTCTGGATTACTTCCATGACGATGCATCCAGGGAAACATGCGGGCGCTGCAGCAACTGTGTGGAGCGGCAGGAGAAAACCGATCTTACCACGGAAGCACAAATGATTCTTTCCTGTGTCAAACGGATGGGGGAACGATTCGGCGTGGGGATGACCGCCAAAGTGCTGAAGGGCTCTGGGGACAAAAAACTGAAGGAATTCGGCCTAAAATCCCTCACCACCTATGGCATCCTCTCCGCCTATACCGAACGGGAACTTACGGAATGGATCCATTTCCTGATCGCTGAGCAGCTTCTCGATACAGAAGAAGGGCGCTTTCCGATTCTAAAACTGAATCGCAACTCGGTCGATGTGCTGAAGGGAAATAGGAAGGTGGAGATGTTCACCGCACCGATTCCATCCAGTGACGAAGCAGATTACCAGGAAGACCTGTTCCTGTCCCTGCGAAATTTACGGAAGAAGCTGGCTGATGAACGGGATGTACCGCCATATGTCCTCTTCTCCGATGCTACATTGAAAGAACTGAGCCGCTACTTCCCGATTACCGAGGAGGATATGCTGGACATTAAAGGGGTGGGTGAGAAGAAGTTTGAACAATATGGACAGGAGTTCCTCACATGCATCCAGGAATGGCGCGAGCAAAACCCTGACGTGAAGAGGAAGATCCGGATCTCGGACGCTCCACAGCCAAAACGGCCGCAAAAGAAAACAGAGGATGACCGCCCTAGCCACTTGGGAAGCTATCAAATGTTCCAGTCCGGCAAATCCTTAAAGGACATTGCCGCCATTCGCGAGTTATCGCCACAGACCGTAGAAGTACACCTGTTCAAGGCATTCAAAGAGGGCTACCCCATTGCTTGGGAAATCTTTTTCACTGAGGAAGAGGAAGCCCGCATCCTCGCAACAAAAGAAGAAGTGGACGAGCCGAAGCTGAAGCCGCTGAAAGAGGCACTTCCCGAGGGATATGATTATACAAAGATAAAAGCCGTCCTGGTGAAGAACAATCTTATGTAATGGATATACAGGCTTATGGCCTCATCATTACAGCCCACATGCAAACGCCATGTCCTCCATTTTGGACATGGCGTTTTTTCAGCTGACCGGCGTACCATTCTTCACCCGCTCATCCGGCCGGAGCAGCACGACATCACCTTCTTCAGGCGTACCTCCAAGCACAAGCACCTCTGATTTGAAGCCTGCCACGCGCATTGGCGGAAAATTTACCACTGCCGCCACCTGACGGCCAATCAGCTGATCTGGTACATACCTATTGGTTATTTGGGCGGAGGACTGCTTTACTCCAAGCTCCCCAAAATCTATTTCCAACTTGATGGCCGGTTTACGGGCCTCAGGAAATGGTTCCGCCTTGATTATCGTCCCAATACGTACATCCAATTTGCCAAAATCCTCTATTGTCGCCATACCGTCTCCTCCTTCTACTACTCACTATTTTGCACCAATGCAATATCTGCGGGCTGCCGCTGTTCACCCGCTGGATGATGCCCCGGGCTTCCAAGTCCAGTTTGACAGCTGTACAATGCCAGGACGGCGAGCCTTTAAAGTTTCCCTTCAGCCTGCCTGTTACAGCTTCCATTTGAAAGTGATCTGCCCTCGCTCTCCAATCACTTCCATTATCGTTTCTTTTACTATTTCATCGTTCTTAGCGGAAATGCGTGCGCCTTTCTTTTCGGGACCCAGATTCAATAGCTAGATTTTTTCTGCCAATACATCATTCCCCCTATACCTTTCTCGTTTTCCTGTTTAATCTCCTGCTGCCTGCCCTGGATGTCAGCATAACGCCCATCATCACCAGTATTGCCCCAGCCAGCTGGGCCGATGTGATTTCTTCCCCAAGCCACAAATAGGCCCCTGCCATGGTCACTACCGGCAGGAAGTTCAGGAACACAGATGCCCTAGAAGGCCCCAGCTCCCCTACTGCATGATTATACAAAATAAGGGCGATAAACGAGGGGAATATCCCTAAGTACAACAGGCCGCCAATCTGCCTCCATTCGAACACAGGAATACCTGTTATCATCCATTCTGCCAGCATGAGAGGAAATAATACGCCTAAAGAAACAGCACTCATGACAAACAGGGCTCCATACGCGGGAAAGTGATGCATATACTGCTTGACACAGATGGAATAGACAGCCCACGAAACAACAGCTGCCAGCATGATTGCGTCCCCTGCGTTCCACCCCATACCACCAGCAACAGAAACATTCCCATCCAGAACTACCCAAACGGCGCCAAAAAAGGACAGCACCACACCGATCCACTGCAGACCATACAGCTTTTCCTTCAATATGACAGCACTTAACAGTACCGTCACTACCGGGATGGCCGTCTCCAAAACCGAAACCTTTGTGGCGGTAGTATAATTCAATGCCCAGTAAATGAAGGTGTTAAAAAAGGTGATTCCGGTAACCGTCATCAAAAGGAATGGCTTCCTATAAGCGAAAAATGTTCCCCGGTACTGCCACGCCCCTTTCAAGCCGAGCGGCAGCAGAACCACCACTGCCACCAATAAACGAAAAAACGCGATTGTAATAGGCGGCAACTCGTTCAGCGCTTTTCCCATCAGGATATTACCTGCATAGAAAACCACCACAAGCATCATGAACAAATAAGCATAAATGGTTAGCCTCCTCTCCTGGTAAAGCATACGGCCGATTTCTCGTGCGTGCTGCCGATAGAGCCCTGCTCCGGCCGATATTCACCGCGTGATGCCGATATATTTTCTGTCCGAGCGATTTCCCGGCCTGGTGCCGATAAGGCCCCGCTCCGGCCGATACCCACCGCGTGATGCCGATATATTTTCTCTCCGAGGGATATCCCGTGCCTGATGCCGATAAGGCTCCGCTCCGGCCGATATCCCATGCGTGCTGGATATCTCCTGAGCCACCGCCGATATCGCAGCCCGCTCCTTCCCCCATATAAAACGCCATGCCCCTATCCAGGGCATGGCGGTGTAGCTACCTTAATTTCCTTTTACGTCAAGTGCCCAGGTTCCTTTACGGAATACTGCTTCTTCGGTTCCATCTGCCTTGATACCGTCGATGTCCAATTGATTCGAACCGATCATGAAATCAACATGGGTCAGGCTGTCATTGATGCCATGTTGATCGAGCTGTTCATCATTCATGCCTGCTCCCCCTTCTACATTGGTAGGATAAGCTTTTCCTAGCGCGATATGGCAAGAGGCATTCTCATCAAATAAAGTATTGTAGAAAATCAGCCCAGACTGGGAAACTGGTGATTCATCCGGCACAAGGGCGACTTCTCCCAGACGCTTGGCTCCTTCATCCGAATCAAGCAGATGCCTGAGCGTCTCTTCACCTTGCTCTGCTTTGAAATCGACTACTTTCCCATCCTTAAAGGTCAGGCTGAAGTTATCAATCAGGCTTCCCCCGTAATTTAGCGGCTTGGTGCTGGAAACCGTACCATTCACCCCATATTTATGCGGCAGGGAGAAGACTTCTTCTGTCGGCATGTTCGGATTGAACGTCACCCCTGTTTCGGCTTCTGCGGATCCACCCTTCCAAATATGGCCTTCAGGCAGCTCCAACTCCAAATCGGTCCCCGGAGCCTTGAAAATCAGCTTTTTATATTTCTTTTCATTCAGTACTTCACGGGCTGTTCGAAGTGTCTCATTATGGGATTTCCATGCGGCAATCGGGTCCTCCTGGTCGACACGGACAATCTTCACGATTGCATCCCATAGACTTTCGATGGCATCCTCCCTTGATTTATCCGGAAAGATTTTCTGTGCCCAGTCACCGGTCGGGATGGAGATGATGGACCATGGAATCTTATCGTTCATGGTGTACTTGCGGAAATTCTTCATTGCCTCTGCTGCTGCTTTATTCGCTTTGGCTACACGCTCTGGATCGATATCCTTGAGCAGATCAGGGTTGGTGGAACGGATATTCAGCACGGCCGCTCCATCTTCCGCAAAACTGTCATGGAGCTGTACCTTCCATTCCGGAAAGCTGGCAATGACCTCATCCGGGGCATTTTCATATTTCAACAGGGCCAGTTCATCATCCACCCAATTGATATGCACATTTTTCGCTCCCATTTCATAGGCCTTCCGAGCCACGATTCTAGTAAAGTCCGCCCCCTCTATCGGTGCATTGATCATCAGTGCCTGGTTTTTCTGCAAATTGACTCCAGTACGTAATGCTAATTCAGCATATTTCTCCTGTGTCTGCTGGCTTACCATAATTCTACCTCCAGAAAGTTGAGTTTGTAACGTCATTATTTCACAATCGATAACAATTTTCCAAAGTAATCCATCAGGTAGTACTTTTTACCCGAAAGTTTACGTTCTTGAGCGAATATGTTACTATAGATGGACAGTTATAATAAGTAACTACAGTTCAGTCAGTATAGATGTAAGCCGAATGGATACCATGTACAGAGTGAGGTGAAATCATGGAAAAACTATGTCCCCGTTTTGAAAAAGCCATGGGCCTCTTAAGCACTCGCTGGGTCGGCCTTATTTTATTCGACCTGCTGAAAGGCACCAAGCGATTCTCCGAGATGGAGGCAGATCTTCCCATCAGCGGACGTTTGCTCTCCGACCGACTGAAAATGCTCGAGAAAGAAGGAATTGTGGAACGGACCATCTACTCCGAATTCCCTGTCCGTATAGAATATTCTCTTTCTGATAAAGGAAAGGCTCTGGAACCTGTCATCAGGGATATCCAGGATTGGGCCGAAACCCATATTACTCAGGAAGAAGTGCAAACAGACGAACAAAATGTATAAAGTACCCAGGAGGACTGTCATAACAGCCTCTTTTTTTATTCCTTTTTAAAAAGCCGGAAAGCTTGTAATCATAGAGCTTTCCGGCTTTTTTGTTCCTTTATTGCTTTTCATTGGATTGTTGTTCACGTCCCCAGTAGACAATTCCCTCCTGGTTCTCTAGAACATCACGGTAGAACACTGGATCCTTACCAGCCTTCCGTTGCCGGCGGTAGTCCTCCAATACCGGCTTGACAATCCGAAACAGCCTGGTAATTGCATACAGATTGATCAAGGCCATAATAGCCATCGTCAAATCGGCCAATGCCCAGACGAGGTCGAATGTAGCTATTGCTCCGAATACGACCATGAGAAGAACGGCAATCCGATAGATGAATAAACCGAGGCTGGACTCTCGGATATAGGCAATATTGCTTTCTCCGTAATAATAGTTTCCTAAGATAGAACTGTAAGCAAACAAGAAAATGGCAAAAGCGATAAAACCGCCGGCCCAGTCGCCGATATGGAAGTTAAAGGCGCTCTGTGTCAGCTGGATCCCGTCTACTTCACTGCCTGCATAGTTTCCCGCAGCAATAATAATAAAGGCCGTGGCACTGCAAATGAGTATGGTATCAAAGAATACACCCAATGCTTGGACAAACCCCTGCTTGACTGGATGTGTGACTTCAGCTGTTGCAGCAGCATTCGGCGCACTTCCCATTCCGGCTTCATTGGAAAAGAGCCCTCGCTTGATCCCCATCATAATGGCAGCGCCAAAGCCGCCGCCTGCCACTTCTCTGATGCCGAATGCATTGGCAACAATCAGGGAAACCATCGCCGGTACTTCCGTAATATTAATCAATAAAACAAATAAAGCAATACCAATATAAAGAATAGCGACGACCGGGACAATGATCTGCGTGACGTTCGCAATACTGTGTAATCCGCCGAATATAACCAATGCTGTCAGCACGACCAATATAGCTGCTATCAGGCCGGGTTCCACATCATACTGTCCGGCAAACGCCAAGCTGATCGTGTTGGACTGTACCGAATTAAAGACAAGTCCATAGGTGAATGTAATGGTTACAGCAAAGATGACCGCAAGCACTCGGTTGTTCAAGCCCTTCTCCATATAGTAGGCGGGCCCGCCGCGGTATTGATTTTTCTCCGGGACTTTATATACCTGTGCCAGTGTACTCTCCACAAATCCTGACGCAGCACCAAGCAGCGCAATCAGCCACATCCAGAAGACAGCGCCCGGCCCTCCAAGCGCCACCGCTGATGCTACACCTGCAAGGTTTCCGGTGCCTACTCTGGAAGCGGCACTGATGGCAAACGCCTGGAAGGAAGAGGTTCCTTTCTTTCCAGATGCCTGAACCATACGCTTGTCGAATACCACCCTAAGCATATCCGGGAGATTTCGGAACTGGACAAAGCCTGTCCTGATCGTAAAATATAAACCTAAACCAATAAGCGCGACAATCAGTACTCCCGACCAAAGAAAATCATTGACAATGCCGATGACTGATTCTAAGAAAGCCATGATAATTATTTCCCCTCTCACGTTAGAACATTTTTTAACTTACCTTTACCCGGACAGCCCGGCTGCTAACCGTCCGTGCTCAACAATGGCTGCCAGGGGAGGAGTTTCCCTTCCCGGGCAAAGCCTTCTCCCTTATGCTCTATCCCATGGAAAAGCCGTGCCGAATTCTTCCGCAAATTCCTTGGACTGCTTTCTGCGTTCCTTCCGCTGGTCCGCCCGGATGGGTGCATTGGCATGGAGTTTTTTCTCCATCTCCGTTTCAGGGTATACCTCCGGGACCTCCACCAGCCTTCCGTCATCGTCCACCGCAACAAAGGTTAAAAAAGCCGTCGTGCATACTTTGCGTTCACCGGACAGGAGATCTTCCGTGACTGCTTTAACGAACACCTCCATGGATGTTTGACGTGTCCATGTCACAAAGGCCTCCAGGCAAATCGAATGTCCGAGGTTCACTGGCGCCAGGAAGTCGACCGAATCCGTAGAGGCGGTGACAACTGGATTTCTGGCATGCCGGACCGCGGCTATTGCTGCTACATCATCGATATGCGCCATCAGCTTTCCTCCGAACAAGGTGCCGAAATTATTCGTATCCGGCGGGAGTACATGGGATGTCTTTACTACAAATGATTCTCTGCATGGTTTACTTTTCATGTGTTTGTTCCTCCAAATTTCTTTCTGTCATCTTAAAGTACAGGGGAAAGCAGACGGGAGACAGACTCCTTGAACCTGATCCCCAGAGATCGCTTCTCGTACAGCTTCTTGGTCATCTGTGTGGACAGTCTGATATCCTCTTCAAATGATTCCAGAAGACGCTCGGTAATGTTCTTATCATATAGAAAAGCATTCACCTCAAAGTTCAGCCGGAAGCTGCGTACATCAATGTTCGCCGTGCCGACGGAGGCTATTTTTCCATCCACTATAATCGTCTTCGCATGCAGGAAGCCATTCTGGTAGATATATATATCGGCTCCCGCCTTCAACAGATCGCCAGTGTGCGATAAGGTGGCCCAATAGACAAATGGATGGTCAGGTTTATTGGGGATCATTATTTTCACATCCACCCCGGACAGCACCGCAATGCGGAGGGCATCCCTCAGACTCTCATCCGGTATGAAGTATGGGGTTTGGATATAGATATACTCCTTCGCGGAGAGAATCATCTTAATATAGCCATTCTTGATCTGTTCCCAATCTGAATCCGGGCCGCTGGAAACAATCTGAGCACCTACGTCTCCGCTTGGCGATGCATTATAGTAACGGTTCTCATAAAGAATGTCATGATGCGAGGCCTGGTTCCAGTCCAAAATGAATCGTGTCTGCATGTTTTCAACCGCATCTCCGGTCACGCGCAGATGGGTATCCCGCCAATAGCCAAACTTTTTACTTTTACCCAGATATTCATCACCGATATTGAACCCGCCAATATAGCCGGTCTTCCCGTCAAGAATCGCCAACTTCCGGTGATTCCGGTAATTGATCTTCAAATTGACATTGAACATGGACGGGAAAAAGGATTCCACCTCAACCCCAGCATTCTTCAACCGCTTTATGTATTTCCTTTTCAAGAGACGCGATCCCATATCATCATACAGCAGCCGGACCTGTACACCTTCATTGGCTTTTTTGATCAACACTTCTGCAATACGGTTGCCGAGCGCATCATTACGGAGGATATAATACTGCAGGTGAATATGATCCTTCGCCCGCTGCAGGTCCTGGATGAGGGAAGAAAATTTCTTCTCGCCGTCCGTAAAAACCTCCACCGCATTATTCTGGGTGAAGATGGCATCATCATTCCGCAAATGGAGATATAACAGGGATTTATACTCCTCGATTTCCGGATGCATGAACTTCAGTGTTCCATCTTCCAACGCACGCAGCTGTGCCTGTACAGCCGTTTTCACCCCTAGCTTGCTTTTCGTATCCCACGAGAAGATCTGGCGGTTGGAAATCGGCTTCCCGAATATCAGGTAGAGAATGAAACCTGCTATGGGGATAAACATGAGCACCATCAGCCAAGCCCATGCAGACGTAGCATCTTTCCTTTCCAGAAAGACAATGGATGCGGCCAATCCGATATTAAGAAAAAAAGTAAGTCCTAACAACATCGTCATAATTTCCATATGCTTCCCCCCTCTACTCCATCTCTCTCCCTAATCTTCCCCTATCTCTATTGATAATATAGCATAAAAAAGCTTTGCATCATTATATTACAGCTAGGCGGAGTATGGAACCTTACCCTCAATTCCTCTTTGGAAAACACCTGGCTAAAGCCGGAAGAACAGACCCCGGTCCTTCCCCTGACCCTGACGGAATGTTAAAGTTGATAATTTGGGCAAAACGCCCTCCCTTTCCACCCTCTCTCATCATTTACTGTAGTACAGCCTAATAATGCAGGAGATGATTACATGCGGCTACAGAAGTTTGTAGACCGGCTGCCGACCATGGATAAACTTAAGCCGGTAAGCCGGAATAAAGACGGAACATATTACGAGGTAGAGATGAGAGAATTCCATCAGAAACTGCATCGGGATCTTCGGCCGACCAGATTATGGGGATATAACGGAGAATTCCCAGGCCCGACCATTGAAGCAGAAGAAGGGGAGAAAGTCCAGGTAAAGTGGATAAACAACCTGCCAGACCGTCATCTGCTGCCAGTTGACCGCTCAATTCATGATGTAGCACACCATCCGGAGGTAAGGACAGTCACCCACCTTCATGGCAGTGTAACAAGACCGGATAGTGACGGCTACCCGGAAGCATGGTTCACACGGGGATTCCGCCAGACCGGTCCTTTTTTTGAACGGGAAATCTATGAATATCCGAACAGACAGCGTCCCACGACCCTCTGGTACCACGACCATGCCATGGGCATCACGCGGCTAAACGTCTATGCCGGCCTGGCTGGCATGTATGTGATCAGGGGGAAGAAAGAAAAGGACATGAACCTTCCATCCGGCAACTACGAAATACCATTGATAATAACAGACCGTTCTTTTGAGGAAGACGGCTCCCTTTCCTATCCACGGCAGCCGGATGATGCGGGAGATCATTTGCCTGACCCTTCCATTGTTCCTGCCTTTAATGGGGATACCATTCTTGTAAATGGAAAAGTGTGGCCCTATCAGGAGGTGGAGCCGCGCAAATACCGCTTCCGGATCCTAAATGCATCCAATACACGGACATACAGGCTCTCGCTTGATTCCGGCCAGCCATTCTATCAAATCGGATCTGATGGGGGCTTCCTTCAAAAAACAGTAAAACAAGAGGTACTGTCGATCGCACCTTCTGAAAGAATGGATGTTATCATCGACTTCACTGGATACAAGGACAGCCGCATCATCCTTCGAAATGACCTGGGGCCAGATGCCGACCCAGAGGATGAAACCGATGAAGTATTGGAGTGGAGGGTCAGCCTGCCGCTTTCCGGCAAGGATACCAGCAGAATCCCTGCGTACCTGTCCACCATTCCTTCCCTGAAGGACCAGAACAATATCAAGACCATCCGGAACCTAAGCCTGTCTGGCGAGGAGGATAAATTCGGCAGGCCCCTACTCCTGCTGGACGGCAGGAAATGGGAAGACCCGATCACAGAAAAGCCAGGACTTGGAGATACGGAGATATGGGCGATCAGAAACCTTACCAATTTCCCGCACCCCATCCACATTCACCTTATCCAGTTTCAAGTCCTCGACCGCCAGCCGTTCGACCTGGACCGATACAATGAGGATGGCACGCTCCAGTTCACAGGCCCGCCTGTGCCTCCCCAGCCTAATGAACGGGGATGGAAAGACACCATTGCAGCCCCTTCCGGACAGATAACCCGCGTGATTGCCAAATTTGAACCATTTACCGGTGACTATGTCTGGCACTGCCATATACTGGAACATGAAGATCATGATATGATGCGCCCGTTCAGAGTAAGGAATCCAAAAGAATAAGTGAAAAAACGCCTGGCCACCTAGTGGTGAGGCGTTTTCTAGATCGTGCATGGCAATTATGCATCTCACATGGAGCGAGGTATTGCCGCCTTGATTGGCGGCAATACCAGCCTTTAATCCCTCCTGTTTTTAGCTTATTCAGCGGCTATCCAGTCTAGTTTCCTTCCCATGAACTTGATGCGGGCCACTATCAAGCATTCCAAGCATAAGCAGTAACATTTGTCTAGAGCAGCTTCCTTCCCTTCAAATGCCAAGCTCACAGCCGATTCAGCGCCTGCACTAGATCATCCCAGATATCTTCCCAATTCTCCAAGCCGACGGATAAGCGTAGCAGTGAATCGGTGATACCCATCTGTTTCCTTGCTGTTTCCGGCACCACGGCATGGGTCATGGTAGCCGGATGTTGAATCAATGATTCCGCATCGCCGAGACTGACGGCAATTTTGATAAACTGGAGGTTATTGAGAAACCGCTGGGCATCTGCCTTTGTCCCTTCGATCTCAAAAGAAACCAGTCCACCGCCCCGCTTCATCTGCCTTTTTGCAATATGGTGATCTTGATGCTCTTCATCCCCCGGATAATAGATTCGGCTCACTTTGGGATGGCCCTTCAGCTTCGCAAAGACTTTCTCTGCATTATCACAATGGCGATCCATGCGAATCGGCAATGTTTTAAGGCCGCGCAACAGCAGCCAGGCATCAAATGGTGACATCATACCTCCCATATCCTTCCGTGTCGTCATCGCCATCTCATCAAGAAAATCCTTCTTGCCAGCCACCAGTCCTGCAACGACATCCCCATGGCCGCCGATATATTTGGTCGCACTGTGAACCACCACATCACAGCCAAGCTCCAAGGGCCGCTGCAGATAGGGCGAGGAGAAGGTATTGTCCACGATGACAGGGATATTGAATTCTCCGGCCACCTCTGCCACCATCTGTAAATCAATCAGCTTCATCGTCGGATTGACCGGTGTTTCCACATACACAGCCACCGTTTCGGGCCGAATCTGTGAACGGATCTCCTCCTTGGTATCCATTTCAGAAAAATCATGCTGGATATTATACTTTTCCTCGAGCATCGTCAGCAGGCCAAATGTGCAACCATACAGGCCGGAGGAACAAAGAATATGATCATTCGCCTTTGTCAATGAGACAAGCACCGCAGAGACCGCCGCCATGCCAGTGGCAAATGCCAGCCCCCGCTCCGCTTTTTCCAGTGCGGCAATACGCTCCTCCAATACGGCAACCGTTGGATTTCCAAGCCTCGAATAGACAAATCCCTCCTCCTCTCCGGAAAAACGCCGTTCCCCCTGTTCTGCCGTATCAAAGGTATATGTCGAAGTCTGGAACAACGGGACCGAAAGACTGCCCAGCATTTCTTTGGAGTCATATCCTTCATGAATCACTTCTGTCTCGAACCTGTTCGTTTTATCTGCCATCACGGAACCCCCCGGGCTAGTTTTGAAAAACATATCTACTACTATTCTATTCTGGAAATCTGATTTTTGAAAGCGTTTTCTATAAATTATTCAATCTTGCCTATTGCTTTTATTTATATTTGCTCCTAAACTTGTCTTATTTGCTCGTCGTACCATGAATCCACCTGTCTCAGCAGGCAGTAAAAAGAAAGCAGCTCCCTGCGCAGAGGGAGTTTTTACATAGAGAGGAGTCTTACCATGAAAGACAACCAGGAAAAGCTTGGAATCCTGTATGCGACGGGAGCCTATTTCTTATGGGGCTTCCTGCCGATTTACTGGAAATTGGCAGATCACGTGCCTGCAGGCCAGGTCCTTGCCCACCGCATTATCTGGGCCTTCGTATTTATGGCTGCTGTGATCATGCTTACCGGAAAACGGCATACCATTCTCCAGGAGGCCAAGTCCATTATCCAACACAAAAGGCAGTTTTGGGGGATCACAGCCGCTTCCGTCCTTATCAGCCTCAACTGGCTCACATTCATTTGGGCAGTCAACAGCGACCATGTCATCCAGGCCAGTCTCGGTTATTATATCAATCCGCTGGTCAGCATCCTGCTTGGCGTCATCGTTTTGAAGGAACGCTTTACCGGCAGCCAGCTGCTTTCTTTCATCTTGGCAGCCGCGGGCGTTCTCTACCTCACCGTCAGTTACGGTGTATTCCCATGGGTATCTCTGATTCTCGCGTTCACCTTTGCCTTTTATGGCCTGCTGAAAAAAATGGTCCGGGTAAGCACTATGGCGGGGCTGACCATCGAAACGCTGATCGTCACACCGATCGCCCTTATCTATCTATCTCTCATCACGGACAATTCTTTTACCTGGGCAGAACCTTTATCAGCAACAAACCTTGTCCTAGTCGGTAGTGGAGCCGTCACCGCCATTCCCCTGCTGCTGTTTGCCAGTGGAGCCAAGCAGATTCCGCTAGCTATGGTGGGATTTTTGCAGTATATCGCACCGACACTCATGCTGCTGTTAGGTGTATTCCTCTATCAAGAGCCATTTACCCAGGCACATCTCGTAGCCTTCCTCTTGATTTGGACTGCACTGATCATCTACATGGCGTCCACCTACAGAAGGAATCTTCGGACGAAAAGGTCCCAGAGTCCATTACCTAAATAAAAAGAGCGATCTTTTTATTGCTCCGATTCAGATGGGGGTCGCACGAGTGAGGTATCTCGAACGTCCGGGCGATATTTTCACGCTCCTGCTGATTCCCCGTACGTCCGAGCGATATCTCCGCTCTCCTGCTGATTCCCCGAACGTCCGGGCGATATTTTCACGCGCCCCTCCCGCTAACTAAAGCATCATCTCACAATTAATTTTCTAAATCTATTGACATGACTGTAAATTAAAGTCTATAATGTTTAGTAATTTAGTAAGATTAATATCTCTTATCACGAGTGGTGGAGGGAATAGGCCCCGCGAAGCCCGGCAACCGTAAAGCGAGTGTACAACTTGCCTTTAAAGGTGCTACATCCTACAGATCCATATCCGATCTGGAAGATAAGAGGAGGACCGGTCGATAACCACAGCCCTCTTCTTAGGAAGAGGGCTTTTTTATCTCCTTCCTCCATCTTCGGGAATGGTAACCATCAGTTAACTCAAAACCAAGGAGGAATTATTTATGTCTCAATTTCATTCATTCAACCCGGAAACCGTATTACTACATGGAGGACAGCAGCCTGATCCTGCAACAGGTTCCCGTGCGGTTCCGATCTATCAGACTACTTCTTATGTTTTCCGTGATACCGAACATGCGCAGAATCTTTTCGGCCTGGCAGAACCGGGCAACATCTACAGCCGGATTATGAATCCGACCGTAGACGCCTTTGAGCAGCGGATGGCCCAGCTGGAGGACGGTGTCGGTGCGGTAGCTACGTCTTCCGGGATGGCTGCGATTACTTTATCGATCCTCAATCTGGCCAGCTCAGGCGATGAAATTGTCGCCGACAGCAATCTTTACGGCGGTACATACAATCTGTTTGCCAACACCCTGCCACGCTACGGCATCGATGTAAAATTTGTAGATGGAACCGATCCGGAAGCAATTCGCGCCGCCATCACGAAGAAGACGAAAGCCGTATTTGGAGAAATCATCACCAACCCAAGCCTGTATGTATTCGATGTTGAGAAGGTTGCCGAAATTGCGCATGAGCATGAGATCCCGCTGATCATTGATAATACATTTGCCACTCCATACGTAGCCAAGCCGCTTACATGGGGAGCCGATATCGTCGTCCATTCAGCAACCAAATGGATTGGCGGCCACGGCACGACTATCGGCGGGGTTGTTGTCGACGGCGGACGCTTCAATTGGGACAACGAACGATTCCCTGGATTTACAGAACCGGATGAAAGCTATGCCGGCCTTCAGTATAAAAACTTGGGCCCTGCCGCTTTCATCACCAAACTGCGTGTGCAGCTCCTGCGCGATATCGGTGCTTCCTTAAGCCCGCAGAATGCTTTCCTTCTTTTGCAAGGATTGGAGACCCTGCATCTGCGCATTGAACGCCATACAAAGAATGCAGAAGAAGTAGCCTCCTATCTGGAGAAGCATCCTGCTGTTGAATGGGTCAGCTTCCCAGGCCTAAAATCCCATCCATCACATGAGCTGGCGAAGAAGTACTTTGCATTTGGCTATGGCTCGGTGATCACATTCGGTATAAAGGGCGGCAGAGATGCAGGAAGGACACTTATTGATAATGTAGAACTCTGGTCCCACGTGGCAAATGTAGGGGATGCCAAGTCGCTGATCATCCATCCTGCCTCCACCACGCACCAGCAGCTGACAGCGGAAGATCTGCAGAAGAGCGGGGTAACAGAAGAATTGGTACGCCTCTCCGTCGGCATTGAATCGCCGCAGGATGTACTGGCAGATCTGGACCAGGCCATTTCCAAAGCTACCGGCGAACAGGGATTGCATGATTCCAATGAACAGAATGCTGTCAAGTGGCTGCTCGCTTCCCCATTTGACCGGAGCGGCGGCGCTGTACGCAAAAAAGTGATTGTTGCACTAGGCGATCACCCATCCAGCAGCAAATTGAAAAATCTCGGTTTTGAGGTAATAGCTGTCAACGATGCTTCCGACCTCGGCGAAGATATTGAGGCAGTCGATGCCATCCTGGCTGACGGGAAACAGCTTTCACAAACAGCCGTCGACCAGTTCATCAATAAACAAGCTAAAATCATCTGGGTCGACAACCCGGGGGATGCGGAAGACGCATTGGAAAACGCCAAGGCGGCAGGCCTTACAATCATCAGCGATAAGAATGCTTATGAAGAGGCAGTACAGTTGAGAAACAACCGTTCGGCACACAGGACAGTGGAAGTGTAAACCAGGCTGGTAATAATGAATCCCACCGATCAACCTGTACCGCACCATACAAATCAGGGGACGCTGCTCTACGGAGCTCATCCCCTGATTTTTTCATTGAAATCGAGGATTTCCATGCTTCCGGCAGATGTTTAAATTCCATTCATACGGGAAACATACATGATAGCCCATGAAAGACCGCCTTTTCCCAAGGCGTTTTTTTAATTTACCTATCATTAGATTCAGCTATTATCGAATAGGCTTCAGGGAAGACTTATATTATAATAATAGAAAGATATATTTTGCGCTGCATGGGTGTGGTTACGTTGAGGAGAAGAAATATGGTCATGACCATTATTACAATACTTTTATTGGCAGCCGGGACCTCATGGATTCTGGCTGCTCAGAAATCCCCTTTTGAAAATGTGGAAATCCCTCAGGAAGAAGAATTTTCTCCACCGGAAGAGCCTCCGGAGGAAGAGGCTGCAACAGAGGAGGAACCTCCGGAAGAAGGGATGGAACAGGAAGAAGAAACCCAGCCACAGCAGGGCCAGGTTTCAGTTCGAATCAAAGAGGAAATCCAGCGGGCGATCCATTCCCTATCCCCTCGCAGCAGACATATCACAGCAGTGGGCGACTCACTTACCCAAGGAGTGGGGGCATACCACGAAGAGGGCGGATATGTCGGAATACTGGACAGGGCGGTGAATGACCGTCTGCCTCTGGTGAAATTTGATAACCATGGGAAAAGGGGCAACCGCTCCGACCAATTGCTGAAGCGTCTGGAGAAGCCGGAGATAACGGAGTCCATCGCACAATCAGATATGGTCCTGATTACCATAGGGGCCAACGATATTATGAAGGTTGCCAAAGAGAACTTCACCAACTTGCAGATGGAGAATTTTAACCAGGAGCTTCGGCGCTATGAAGACAGGCTGGAGTCCATCATAGAAACCATCCAGGAAATCAACCCGGAAACAGAGGTCTTCCTAATCGGTTTCTACAACCCGTTCGAAGCATATTTCCAGAACGTCAAAGAACTGGAAATGATTGTACAGAACTGGAATACCACCGGCAAAGAAGTAGTGGAAGAAGAAGGCGGTACGTATATCCCGATTGCCGACCTATTTAAAGACACAGATGTCCACCTGTTCGCCGAAGACAATTTCCATCCGAACGATCTTGGATACCAGCGTATTGCCAAAAGAGTATTAGAATATATAACGAATGTTGAAGAAGAGGAATGATCGCGATGGCGACAAGAGGAGAACAGAACCGGAATAAGGGGAGGTACAAGAAGTTGTTCTACGGGCTGCTGCTGATCAATGTCATAGTTGTGCTCGTCATTATAGCCCTTGTTTTCTGGCCGGCTGCAGAAGGGCCTCCGCGTCCAAGCCAAGAACGCCCTGCTGTGGAAAGCTCGGAATTCACAATCCGTACAACCAAAGAAAACCTGAATGACCTGGTCAACGGCTACTTGGATCAGGCGCTTACAGGCTCACGCCATCAGTACCATATCTCCCTGGAGGAAGATGTCCATCTAATCGGGGAACTTCCCGTTTTCTCCACCACTGTACCCCTTTCCGTTCACTTTGAGCCATTGGTGCAGGATAACGGGGATTTGGTTCTGAAATTGAAATCCATCTCTCTCGGACTGCTGGAGCTGCCGAATCAGCGGATAATGGGATATATGGACGATCATCTCCCCATGCCAAGCTGGGTGACCGTAAACCCTAGGGAGGAAGAAATTTATATTGCTGTAACGGAAATGAACCTTCAAAGCAATTTCCAAGTGGAAGTGGAGCATATTGACCTGGAAGCAAATCATTTATCCTTTAAACTTCGGGTCCCTTACCGCTCCTTAGGCATCGATATGGTGGAGCCTTAAAGAGCAGGCAATAAAAGCAAGGGCCCTAGTTGGCTTGTGTAGACTCACGTTTGACACTCCCACGGCTAAAGCCGCAAGCTCTAATCCTCCTGATTCGAGTGGGATTCTAAAGTACCTTAGCGTCCGCAATCCATTTCTGTTTTGGACAGGCCTTTAGATGAGGGTGTGCCATCACCCTTCCCATGACAGACCATATAGGTTCATGGGCTACGCTACTATGACCATAGCGTACAGCTTTTTCGTTCGTATGTGTTTTATCGTCTTGTGCTTGACGACACATATTGTTTTACCGATAGCATGAATTCGGCTATCGAACCTTTTACAATATCTATTTTTTCAATGAACGAGAATGTTTTAGAGACTTTTGCTTGTCTATATGCCAAGTATAGCATATTTTCAGACAATTAAGGTAGCAAAAGCTCCCCCTTGTCTGACCTCACTATCATCCCATGTCTAAAGACGGGCTACGCCCTGCATGGGCTTTCTCGTTCGGAAAATCTGTAAAGGATCGCCAGGCTGGTGATGCTGAGACAGCTATTGTGTTACTCGGCTTCTCCCAAAGTAGAACCTGATGTCGTTATAAACTATTTTTTTCTCAGACGAATGATGAGCAGAATCAGCGAAGGAAAAGACTAGGCGAGACACCGAAGTGCGCTAGCACGAGGAGGCTCCCCAGCCGCCCGCTAAAAAAGCGAAGTGTATTTCCGAAACGGCTAACCCATCAGTTTTCCTTCCATGACTCCTCTTCCTTCCCTTACTCAGCGGATGACAAATTCCTTTACCTTTGACGACAAAGACACAAACAGCGACTGTGGCTTGCTCATCGCTTCCTGTTCGCCTGCAGCCAGCCGACTCTCCTGTTTTTCCTGCTGTGGTTCGTAGTCGCCGAGCTTTCCCCGATAAATCAGCCTCATCCCATCAAGCCGGCGGAGGTCTGCCGGTGTAGTAAAACATGCAGGCTTTCCAAGGCGTACATCCTTCAGGCCACCCAATAGTTTCGCTGCGAATTGGGAGCAGAAAAAGGCTTTCTCTCTTTTCCATTCTACTCGCAGCACCACTCCGAAAAGGCCGAGGAAATTATATTTAAAGGTATCCTCCTTCTCTTTGAATATGGCAATCTCCCCCATTATCTGTTCATATTCCTCTTCCGTCATAGGATAGGCATATAATGCGCAATCTGCATTCTTCAACAGATGATGGCCAATATCCTCTCGAACAAAACCGGCCCGAAAAGGATTATCCGGATGCTTCCTGCCAAAGCTATACACTTCCCTCAGTGCCGGGTCCAGTGCGATGGAAACATGATTAAGGGTGGTTTTCGTATAAAAATTGATCAAGCGATTAAGCCATGTTCCTGTATCCGTGAACAAAAAGTAAATCATTTTCTCCCCCATCCTAACTCCTCCCACATTTCGCAGAATTCCCGACACTCCGGACATCCTCAAAGCACAAAAAGACGGCGATCTTAGGAACAATTTTCTCCGTTTATCGTGCTCCACCATATTGACTAAACACCTGAAATGCCGTAAGCTTACGGTGATGCCTTTTTATGATAAATAAAGAAATCAACAGGTTTTAAATATAGATGCTGCCCAACGGCACGTTTGAATATCCAAGTACCGTGCATGAAACTTGGCATAGGCCAAGTTTTTTTAAATAAGGAGGAAAATATATTATATGATCAATGTACAGGACGTAAGTTTGCGTTATGGCGACAAGAAACTGTTTGAAGACGTCAACATAAAATTCACCCCAGGGAACTGTTATGGCCTGATTGGAGCCAATGGCGCCGGGAAATCCACGTTTTTAAAAATCCTTTCCGGTGAAGTGGAACCCCAGTCCGGCCATGTTTCCATGTCACCAGGTGAACGTCTCGCCGTGCTAAAGCAGGATCACTATGCTTATGAAGAGAATGCAGTTCTAGAGACCGTCCTGATGGGCCATGAAAAACTCTATGAGGTAAAGCAGGAAAAAGACGCGATCTATATGAAAGCAGATTTCTCAGAAGAAGATGGAATCCGTGCTGCTGAACTCGAAGGTGAGTTTGCGGAAATGAACGGTTGGGAAGCTGAATCGGATGCCGCAGTTCTGCTGTCAGGCCTCGGTATCAGTGAAGATCTGCACTCCAAGCAGATGGGTGAACTGTCAGAATCCCAGAAAGTAAAGGTCCTCTTGGCCCAAGCTTTATTCGGAAACCCGGATATCCTGCTGCTTGATGAGCCGACAAACGGTTTGGACATCAAAGCAATCCAATGGCTGGAAGAGTTCCTGATTAACTTTGAAAATACCGTTATTGTTGTCTCCCATGACAGACACTTTTTAAATAAAGTATGCACGCACATAGCGGATGTTGACTATGGGAAGATCGAAATTTATATCGGAAACTATGATTTCTGGTATGAGTCCAGCCAGCTCGCCATGAAAATGGCACAGGAAGCGAACAAGAAAAAAGAAGAAAAAATGAAGGAATTGCAGAACTTCATTGCCCGTTTCAGTGCAAATGCCTCTAAATCCAAGCAGGCTACGTCACGAAAGAAAATGCTCGATAATATTACACTGGATGATATTAAGCCTTCATCCCGTAAATATCCGTATATCGCCTTCTCTCCGGAGCGGGAAATCGGCAATGACCTGCTGCGTGTGGAAGGATTGACCAAGACGATCAATGGCAAAAAAGTTCTGGACAATGTGAGCTTCACCCTCAACAAGGATGACAAAGTGGCATTCATCGGGAAAAATGATATTGCCAAGACTACCTTATTCAAGATCTTGATGGGTGAAATGGAGCCGGATGCCGGAAGCTATAAATGGGGCGTGACTACTTCCCAATCCTATTTCCCTAAAGATAACGCGGAGTATTTTGAAGGCAATGAGCCGACATTGGTAGACTGGCTGCGCCAATACTCTCCTGAAGATGAGACAGAGACATTCCTTCGCGGGTTCCTTGGCAGAATGCTTTTCTCCGGTGAACAAGCACTGAAGAAACCAAACGTCCTTTCCGGTGGAGAAAAAGTACGATGCATGCTGTCGAAGATGATGCTCTCCAACGCGAATGTATTACTGCTGGATGAGCCGACCAACCACTTGGATCTCGAGTCGATCCAATCATTGAACAATGGCCTGGCGAAGTTCAAAGGATCCATTCTGTTCACGTCACATGACCATCAATTCGTCAATACCATTGCCAACCGCCTGATTGAAATCACTCCATCCGGCCTCGTTGACAAGGAAATGAGCTATGATGAATATGTTCAGGATGATAAATTGCAGAAGCAGATCAGCGAAATGTACGCGGCAGTATAACAGTCCAAAACATTTACAATACGGCTGGCTTTGCTACCTATAATAGAACGTAATAAGAAACGACCATCCATTATGTGGTGGTCGTTTCTTATTATTGGTTGAGATAATTCCTCTCTAACTATGATGCCAGATGGGGTTCAGCCTTAAGAATTACCAATCGGCCAGTCAAACGGCGGCGAACCCGGCGGTGAATGCTGGATGATATCCGCAAACGGAATCGTGTAGGCAAACAGAATTAAAGCCGCAGTAATGGCAACCCATAGCTTCCAGTTCTCGAGCCACATTGGAGTTGCCGGTGCATCTTCCTCCTCCTCGGCAATCGGGAACTCTTCTTCCCCTTTCGGTGCGAAGAAAGCTAGCTTTATGAAAATATAGACCATCAGAACAATGCCGACAAACAGAATGGTTCCCCCGACAGC
Source organism: Virgibacillus sediminis (assembly GCF_042643265.1). Taxonomy (NCBI): domain Bacteria; kingdom Bacillati; phylum Bacillota; class Bacilli; order Caryophanales; family Bacillaceae; genus Virgibacillus; species Virgibacillus sediminis. The sequence continues at coordinate 131,861 of NZ_JBHRRZ010000017.1, forward strand.
CTGTGCCAGCTGGTACCAGCCCCATTCTGCTGCCTGGGCTGTTCCTCCGTACTCCGAGTAGGCAGAACGGCGCGGTGCCCCCAACAGACCCTGAATGTGCATGGATCCTGACATGATCAACATGCCTACCGCCCATACAATTGTCTGGATGATACCGAGGCGGTTGATGGACTCGGTCAGCTTCCTGCCCGTCAAATGGGGAATCAGCCAATATGCAACACCAAAGAAGGTAAGGATGACGGTGGTTGCCACTGTCAGGTGAAAATGGCCGGTCACCCATATGGTATTATGGACAATGGAGTTCATCTGGTGGGAAGCATTGATGATCCCGCCTGCTCCTCCTGGAATGAAGGCAAGCATTCCAATGAACGGAGCCAAAAATCGGACATCCTTCCACGGAAGGTGTTTCAGCCAGCCGAACAACCCGCCAAACCCTTTCCTCCGCCCAGTTATTTCAAACGTTGCAAACATGGAGAAAGCAGTCATCAGACTTGGCACGACCACCATAAAGGTGAGCACTACTTGGACAAACTTCCACGTCGGATCAATCCCCGGTTCTGTCAGCTGGTGGTGAAAGCCGACCGGGATGGAGAAGAATAGAAAAAGTACAAATGACAGCCTTGCAAGAGAATCACTGAATATCTTCCCGCCAATGATTTTTGGAATGATTGCATACCACGCCATATATGCTGGCAACAGCCAGAAATAGACCAATGGATGGCCGAAATACCAGAAAAGTGTACGACTTACCAGGACATTGATTGTCTCAGCATAGCCAAGAGACCATGGAATGAATTGAAGCAGTACAGTTGCCGCTACACCAAGAGATGCAATAAACCACATAATCATATTAATGGTGACCATGAATGCCAGAAGCGGCGCCTTTTCCCCGGGATGCTTCTGCTTCCACGTATATAACTGATGCCAGTTAACAAATCCGGCAACCCAGCTTCCAATCACTACAAGAGCAAGCCCGATATAAAAGGCCGGATGTGCTTTCAATGGTGCATAAAATGTATATAAGACACTTGCCTTTCCAAGCAGGATGGTTGCAGCCGTCAGCACCGTCCCTGTGGTCATGGTCCAGAAGGCAAGCCAGGAAACTCTACGCTGCCTTTCCGATATGCCGACAGTTTTTCCCATCAATGCATATTGAAAGCCGATAATGAAGAAGGTGGTCAAGACAAGGGCAAGGATGACGCCATGCACCGTGAGCACTTGGTAATAATCGATACCCCATGGCAGCTGAAAATGGCCGGAGCGGACGAACACCTGCAAAAGCCCCATCAGGCCGCCGACAAATAAAGCAATGAATGCAACATACATATAGGACATATAAAGTCTTGATTCTTTTTTCGTTATCGCCTGTCATCATGCTTATACCGTTCCAATGCTTCCAATTCCATTATTCATACACCTCCACTGTAGCAAACATTTGATGGTGGCCGGTGCCGCAATATTCATTACAGACCACCGTATACTCTCCCGGATTATTCATCACTTCTTCCATGCTGCTCACATATCCGGGTTCCACCATCATATTGATATTGGTACCTGCCAAATTAAAGCCATGGACCACATCCGTGGTGGTTATCTGGAAAAGCACAGTGGATCCTTTTGGAATCCGAATATGTCTAACCGCCTTCCCGTCCTCATCTGTTCCAAAATTATAATTAAAGGCTGAAGCAACAATATTGACGATATATTTATCTTCAGCCACTTTCGTAAGCCCCAGATTCTCCTGCTTAAAGGCATCATTCGCCTCAATATTCTCCGGGTCTATCGTCACCCCATGGCTCTGTGGATGTGTCCCCATATAGAAGGCTCCAAAGCCGAGAACGGCCAGAAACAAAATCAAAGCCCCCATGCCGGAAACCAGCCAAATTTTTTCGAACTTATGCAAATGCATATCCATTCACCCCCTCACTACTCTTTTCTACCTTCCTATAAATAACAGAAATGCACCCAACCAGCTGAGCACAATGAAAATGCCCAAGGCCGATACGGAAATCAACGTTCCCTTCAAGCTGGGGCCTTTTTCCTCCTTTCCTATACTTTCTTCTGCTTTCTGTGCTTTCATGGCCAACCACTCCTCCCTCACAAGTATCGTCGATATCCCCATTATATTAGACTTTTTCTTGTATACACTGGTTTTGAAAGCGATTTCATTAAATGGCCAAGGATTTGTGAACTTTTTTCAAATAGTGAGCAAATAAGACTGGGTAATTAGAATGATTATTAATAAAAGGGATTTTTTGTAAAGGAATTTATTCTTTGGCACGATTCTTCTCGCCACTAGCCAATAATGATTCTATCTTTCATTTCAGCCAAAAAAATGTCCGCTCCCTTATAGTGAAATGCTTCTACCTAAGGAGAAAAATTCGTCTACCTTACAGGGAGCATTTCACTTATAGAAAGAGGACATTTTCTGTTTACTTTTTCTTTACTTTATCTAGCATATCTTCCGTCATTTTGTCCAGGTCATACCTCACTTGGAACCCCCATTCCTCCTGTGCTGCAGAGGAATCAATGGAATTTGGCCAGCTGTCAGCAATCTTCTGCCGGACAGGGTCCACCTTATAACTCAGTTCAAAATCGGGAATATGTTTCCCTATGGCGCTGCCAAAGTCTTCGGGCGCTGCTGAGAATGCCGATATATTGAACGCATTCCGATGGATCAGCTTATCCGGGTCTGCCTCCATCAGCTGGATGATCGCATTCAGCGCATCCGGCATATACATCATATCCATTTTCGTTCCTTCTCCAATATAAGATGTATAAGACTTATTCCGGACTGCTTCATAATAAATTTCCACTGCATAGTCAGTAGTTCCTCCACCGGGTGGGGTAACATAGGAGATCAGGCCAGGAAAGCGCACCCCTCGTGCATCCACCCCGAAGCGATGGTAATAATAATCACAAAGCAGCTCACCGGCAACCTTATTTACACCGTACATGGTTGTAGGGCGTTGGATCGTGTCCTGTGGTGTGCTGTCCCTTGGTGTAGTCGGCCCGAATGCCCCGATGGAACTAGGGGTAAACAGCTTTAAATCAAGATTATGGGCAACCTCCAAAGCATTTACCAGTCCACCCATATTTAAATCCCAAGCAAACTTGGGGACCACTTCCGCCTTGGCCGAAAGCAGTGCAGCTAAATGCATGATCGTATCTGCCCCATGATCCTTGGCTGCTTGATGGAGACAGTCGGCATCCGTCACATCCACCTGTTCAAAAGGGCCGCTGCCAAGAACATACTCAGGCTCCCTGATGTCGGTAGCCAAGACATTTGCTTCCCCATAAGTTTTACGCAATTTCTGTACAAGCTCTGAACCAATCTGTCCAGCCGCCCCTGTAACTAAAATCTTTTTCATGATTCTCTGCTCCCTTGTTATCTTTCTAGATCAAGCCCATTTCTTTGCCCACTTTTTCATAAACAGCAATGGCCTCATCCAGCATTTCTTTGGTGTGTGCAGCAGTCGGCATATTACGTACACGCCCTGTTCCCTTTGGTACGGTCGGGAAGACGATGGATTTGGCATAGACACCTTCCTCATAAAGGCGTTTACTGAATTGCTGTGCATCCTTTTCATCTCCAATAATGCAAGGAGTGATTGGTGTCTCACTATTTCCAATGTCAAAACCCAGTTTCTTCAAGCCTTCTTTCAAATAATCGCCATTCTCCCAAAGCTTTTCATTCAGCTCTGTGCTCTCCATCAGCATGTCAACTGCCTTAGCGCTGGCAGCGGCATCTGCTGGAGACACAGCTGTAGAGAATAAGAATGGGCGGGAACGGACCTTCAGCCAGTCAATCAAATTCTCCTTGCCGGCCACATAACCGCCGATCACTCCGATCGCTTTGGAGAGTGTTCCCATTTGCATATCCACTTTATCCTGCAAGCCGAAATGCTTGACGGTCCCCGCCCCGTTGCCGAGAACTCCCGACCCATGGGCATCGTCCACATAGGTAATCAGGTCGAATTCCTCCGCTATCTGGACTATTTCCGGAAGAAGGGCAACATCCCCGTCCATGGAAAAGACACCATCGGTAATGACCATTACTTTATGATACAGACCAGATTCAGTTGCTTCTTTCGCTTTTTCCCGCAGATCCTTCATATCCGAATGTTTATACCGGATGATCTTCGCCTTCGACAGCCGGCAGCCGTCAATAATGGATGCATGGTTCAACTCATCGGAGAGAATAGCATCATTTTTATCCATTACGGCAGAGATCGCGGCCATATTGCAGTTGAATCCCGACTGATAGGATATAGCTGCTTCTGTGCCTTTGAATGCAGCCAGCTTTTTCTCCAATTCTAGATGGAGATCCAGTGTACCATTGATGGTACGTACCGCCCCGGCACCTACTCCATGGGAATCGACGGCTTCCTTGGCAACTTCCTTTAAGGTTTCATTGGTGGCAAGCCCCAGATAGTTATTGGATGAAAGGTTGATCAGCTCTTTCCCATTCAACTTAATGACCGGCCCATTGGCACCTTGGACCGGATCAATTTCATTATAAAGACCCTGCTCTTTCAAGCCCGCAATATTCTCGTTTAAAAAAGTATCCAAAGCTTTACTTGTCATACTATTTCCTCCTCAAAATGTAAGCGCTTAAAATAAATGGCAGCATCGAAAGCTCCTGCGCCCGTTTTTCAACAGTTTAACATACAGACTACTAAAGATTTATCGAGCTGGAAAAGCCCGCAGTAGAAAAAAAGTTATGAATCTGTCAATTCTTGCTTCTGTTTGTCGAAAAATCTGTGAAAAAGATAGTCACTTTGCAAGAACTTTATTATACTATTGGAAGAGAATATTTTTGGAGGATTTCATATGAGAAAAGTGCTTTTAGCCTTATTCATACTCATTATTGTAGGCGTCGGGCTTACCGGGTATGCCGAGTCTAATGATAAACCGGTAGAAGTGATTGATGATCACAACCATTCCACTACAATAACATATTAATTGGCCAAGATTTTTGATAAATCCAGGTTTTAAGAAACGCGAAAAAGGAAAGTAATCTATAAAAGATACTTTCCTTTTTCATTGACTTTTTCAGACTTTTACTATATGGCTATTATTCTACGATTGTTACATCGACTGTTTTACGTCCCCAGTTAAATGCTTGATCTTTTGTCGGTACATGCACGTCAATACGGTTTCCTTTAATGGCACCGCCGGTATCAGCTGCAATTGCATACCCATACCCTTCTACGTATACTTCCGTACCCAACGGAATGACGTTCGGATCAACAGCAATTACTTTTGCATTTGGGTTTTCGTTCAGGTTGACTCCAGTTGCAGTGATGCCGGAACAGCCATAGCATCCTGCAGTGTAGGCAGTTGCTTCCATTGCGATAGTGTTACCCTCTGCTTGCTGGGATTTTGTTTCTTGTTCCTTTGGCTCAGCTACAACGGTTTGTTCCTTGGCTGGCGTTTCACTTGGTTGATTAGCTTGTGCTGTTTCAACTGATTGTACTGCAGCTTTTGGCGCTTTTGCAGATTCACCGTTAACGGCAAGCTCGTCACCAGTAATGATTACATCGGATGTAAGGCCATTCCAGGATTTCAAGTCTTCTATGGATACATTATGATCATTGCCGATCTTAGTAAGTGTATCTCCCTTTTGTACTATATAGTATTCTGTTTCACCATTCTCCTCTACCTCCAGAACCTGTTTAGGATAAATGGTAGTGGATTTCAATTCATTTATATCAACTAGTTCTTCTACTGTAGTATTGTATTTATTTGCAATCTTCCAAAGGCTGTCCCCTTTTTGGACTTCTACTTCTGCGGCTGAAACGGATGTTACAGCTGTACCGGCAAAAATGATTCCAGCAATAGCTGCTACTAATTTCCTCATTAGTAAATTCCTCCTTTGAATTTCTGACAATGTTTATACTAGCATACGAATCTAGCAATTACAGTTACAGGCGGGTTAAGTGTGTGTTACACCAATGTCCGTTTTTCGCCAAAATGTTACATTTGTAACAGTTTCGTAATATTACTAAAGACCTAGAGGGGAAGATATTACAAAAGTAACAGGAAAATCGCTCTTGTAATATGCAGAAAACCTTCCAATCCCGCTTATGAATGGAATATTGCTGGCAATTTTATGTCCCATAGGAAAAAGGGCCCTTTTTAAGGGGCCCTTTTCTGTATCTTATGATATTAACTGGATAATCCGCGGAAGAAATTGCTCAAGGACTGGAAAAGCTCACTGAAGAAGTTGGCAACCTTCTGCCAAAAGCCTTCGTCAAGCCCCATTTCTTCCATCTTTTCAGTCACCGTAGACGCTATGTCTTCCAACTGTGTCCTGACTTGGTTAAAATCGATATTTAAATCCCGCATCCGGTCAAACAGATCAATAAGCATTTGACGGTCCGCTTCATTTAGGGTGATTCCCAGGTTCTCCAAGTTTTCCTGGACAATCTGTTCCACTTCTTCCCTTGTAGCCGGGTTTTGCTCGGCAATCATCTGCTTGATCTCCGTCAGCAGTTCACTGACTTCCTCCTGGGTGACCCCTTCATTATCTGCAAGGTCTGTCGCCACATTCAGTTCATCATTCGCAAGTTCCATACGCTCTTTATCCAATTCCTCTCCTTCGAGATCGTATGCTTTGTAGATGCCTGTGAGGGCAGAGTGGCCTGTAACAGCAACGGGAGAGGCCACATCCACTGTTGCATTCTCGACCCCAGCTGTCAGAAGGGCATTGGCATACATTTCCGAGGTCACCTCCGTAATATTTTCGGGGGTGACAATATTAATATCCAATCCTGCTCCACTGTCCTCCAAGGTAATCCTGGCAGATGAATACATGTTGGAGTTTGGATTGCCATTGATATAGGCAGCATAATCTTCCCCGCTGATTTCGTACTCCTCCACCGCATCTGACTCATCAAGCCCGACAAGTTCCCTGACCTCTGCACGCTGCTGCTCTGTCAATTTATCTCCATAAACCATAATGGTATTCGAAGCAGCCCCTGCCGGTGAAGTTGCTCCCAACGCAATAAATAAGGCAAGCGTGAAAGCAGCAAAAAGTTTTCCCATATATTTCGTCACGTGAAATTCTCCTTTTATATGTGTTGATTCTTCCTCTTCATTATACCTTTTTTCCAGAAAATGTGTATATCCCCCTACGGAAAAGGGTATGGTTTCTGAGCAGATAACTTTTTCTCATGAAACAAATCGCGTATATTTAGAGTAACGAAATAAATTGCAAGAAAGAAGGTCATTGTCATCATTGATCAGGAAAAAATAGTGAAACGCAATTTAGCAATCATGTGGGTTGCTAACTTTTTTGTTGCAGGCAGTATGACGATGGTTATTCCGTTCATCTCCTTATATATTGAATCACTCGGAAATTTTTCCGATAGCTTTGTGCAACGGTGGTCCGGCTTTACATTCGGCATCACCTTTGTGACAGCTTTTCTTTTTTCTCCTATATGGGGCAGAATCGGGGATAAGTACGGCAGGAAGAAGATCCTTATCTTTTCCGCTTTCGGCATCGGACTTTCCGTTCTTCTGATGGGTTATGCCACTACAGTATGGCAACTCTTTGTCCTACGCTTTTTCATGGGGATAGCCACAGGCTTCATTCCCATGTCACAAGCATTCATATCGACCCAAACCCCGCAAAAAGTGGCAGGAAAAGTACTTGGCACCCTGCAGACAGGAAGCATAACAGGCTCCCTGTTCGGTCCGATGCTCGGAGGTGTCCTGGCGGATGCCTTTGGCTACGGGGAAACCTTCAAGTGGGTGTCGATCACCGTCTTTTTGTCCTCTTTCATTGTGATGTTTGGGATAAAAGAAATCAAAGTGGAATTTGCAGGAGAGGAAAATGATACAAAACCCTATACCCGCCGGGAAGTCATCAGGCATATTGTGACACACCCTGTACTCCTTGTAGTCATGCTGATGTCCACACTGGTTCAAGTAGCACATTTCAGTGTGCAGCCAATCCTCTCCCTGTTTGTCGCGGAAATCCATGGGCCAGCCAATATAGCCTTCTTTTCCGGGCTTGCCTTTTCTGCTGCAGGGCTTGGCAACCTGTTGATGACAAGAAAATGGGGAAAACTTGGGGACAGGATCGGATATATCAAAATACTGATCATCCTCCTGTTCATGGCCGGGATTGTCTATTCCCCGGGTGCCTTTGTCACCAATATCTGGCAGCTTGTCCTTCTGCGCTTCCTGCTTGGTTCCGCTATCGGCGGCATTATTCCGCTCCGGGTTGCCTATATCAGACAGGAGGCGCCGTTATCCATGCAGGGGGAAGTGCTCGGATACAACACGAGCCTGCGATTTTTAGGAAATATCATCGGTCCGGCTATGGGTGGCATGATCGCTGGTTTCTTCGGCTTTTCCACCGTATTCCTAGTTACCAGCGGCCTATTGATCGTTTGTGGGGTCCTGCTTCTGGCTGCTTGGTATAAACATGAGTATTCCAGCAGGGTATCCCGTTCATTTTCCACCTATCGAAGTTGATGTTTTTGGTTTGGGGCAAACTGGAAATCATGTTTAGTGGAAATAGTCGCTTCGGAAACATACTTCGCTTTCCACGGGCGGCTGATGAGCCCCCGAGTGCTATCGCACTTCGGTGTCTCACCTAGGCCTTTCCTCCCGTTGGAGTCTACGTATGTTTCCTCCGCTATTTCAGCTCATTATTCGTCTTTGAAGTGAAGCACCTTACTTTTGCCCCAACTCATTATTGTGGAGCAAAAAGCAATCCCAATTGTAAACGGGCTAGCTATATCCAACACGCAGTTAGATAAAAGTTTCCGTCTCCCTTTGACCGGGAAAACAGGCACTGGATGACGATAAACTTTCCATGTATGGGAAGCCGAGGATTGCACAAGATGAGAATAAAATGAAATGATTGATTTCGTGTAAAAGATGTGTTAAAACTGTCAGATATTCCACTAAAGAAAGAAAGTGATCCAAATGGGAATTGTCGTTGTAGAAGTATGTGACGGAAATTCCATCACGGAAATCAATATAGAGGAAATACTGGAACAGGAATTCCCTGAAGTGGCCGTGCTGATGAATGAATGCCTATCATTCTGCGGTCTCTGTCGGGTTAAACCATATGCCCTTGTCAATAATAAACGGGTATTCGGCAAAACCCCTGAAGAATGCCTGGATAAAATCCGGGAAGAAATCAAAAAAGAACTGGCTGTTTACGAATAACAGCCAGTTCTTTTTTTAACCTCCCACATTTCCCGGGAAATATTTGTCGCTTTATGCTGTATTACAGGCTTGCCCGGAATATTTCGGCGGAGTCCTCTTTGGTGAGCTTTTTAAAGTTGCCGAACTCTGGATTGGCAACCACTGTTTTTTCTGCCATTTCCTCCACAGTACTTTCATCAATATCATAATCAGCGAGCCTGGAAGGGGCACCAATAACGGTCCAGAATTTCCTTAGATTCTCAATGCCTTCAAGAGCTGCATCATAATCAGACTTGCCTTTCGGATCGACATCAAAGACACGAACAGCCAGCTGTTTGAAGCGCGGCGCATTTTCCTCATTCAGGACATGCTTCATCCAATTCGGGAACAGGATGGCAAGCCCTCCGCCATGCGGGATGTCATGGACCGCTGAAACGGCATGCTCCAGGTTATGGGTAGCCCAATCTCCCCGGAAACCCATGCTTAGCATGTCATTCAGGGCGAGTGTGCCACTAAGCATAATAGTTTCTCGATATTCATAATTCTGCAGGTCATCCAGCAGTTTTGGCGCAGTCTCCATAACGGTGATCAACAGCGATTCACAGAAACGGTCCTGGATCGGTGTGTTGGTCTCCTGATGGAAGTAATGCTCCAACACATGGGACATCATGTCAACGATTCCGTAAATGGTCTGATCCTTCGGCACGGAGAAAGTATTCTCCGGATCAAGGATGGAAAATTTAGGACTGCTGTACGGAGATCCCCAGCCATGCTTTTCATTGGTTTCCCAGTTGGTGATGACGGATCCCCGGTTCATCTCCGAGCCCGTTGCAGCCAGGGTCAATACTGTACCAAATGGCAAGGCACCTGTTGCCTGTTCCTTTTTCGTTACAACATCCCACATGTCTACATCTGTTTTTGCCCCTACAGCCACTGCCTTTGTACAATCGATGGTGCTGCCGCCGCCAATGGCCAACAGGAATTCCACGCCTTCCTTCTTACAGATCTCGACACCTTTACGCACCGTAGAAATACGCGGATTTGGCTCTACGCCAGGAAGTTCAAAGACCTCTGCATTAATCTCTTTCAGTTTGGAGAGGACGGTGTCATAGATGCCGTTTCTTTTGATGCTTCCTCCACCATAGACAATCAAGACTTTCTTTCCGTATTTTTCCACTTCCTTTGGCAGAGCATCCAGCTGCCCTTTTCCAAAGATGAGTTTTGTTGGATTATGGTAAGTAAAGTTATTCATCGGTCATTCCTCCTGCCTTATTTTTTATAAACAATAACGTCCATTTCCACCAGCACGTCCTTAGGCAGGCGGCTTACTTCCACCGTTGCCCGTGCAGGATACGGCTCGCTCAAATAGGAACCATAGATGTCATTGACCGTAGCAAAATCCTCCATAGAATCAAGGAAAATGGTAAACTTGACAACCTGGCTGAAATCAGCTCCTGCCTCTGTCAGGATAGCTTTCAGGTTCTCCAGTACTTGCTTTGTCTGATTCTCAATTCCTTCAGCTATCTCCCCTGTTGCTGGATTGATCGGAATCTGGCCGGAGACATAGACGAAGTCCCCTGCTTCGATTGCTTGTGAGTACGGCCCAATAGCTGCTGGTGCTTTCTCAGTATGTATTGCTTTTACCATAGTAATTCCTCCTAATAGAAAGTCTTTTCACCATGATACCATTTAAACCCATCATTCTGAAGCAATGACGTCCCGATAAGCAAATACAGCTGGGACATAATAAATATCGCCATAACAGGCGCCTATTTCTTCGGCTCCTTCTCTTAAACAGCGATACTCTTCAGGATTGGGGACACGTTGAAACATCTCCTGGGAAAAGGCCACTGCCGCCTCCTGTGAATATCCTTGTTCAGCTTCTTCCATATAGGCAATAAAGCCCCTACCAAAATTATAGGACTGGACAGCCAGTTGAAGATCGCCGTCCGCTTCTTCCAACACAGATGAAAAGTGACGGACACCCTGCTCGATCGACACTGCCGGGTCTTCTATACAGCCACGTTCCCCGCAGTAGCTCTCCGAGGATTGCATCGGGTCGCTCCCCCTTCCACCAGACTCCTGCATCATAATCGCTAGGATCACATCGACATATTCAGCCACGCCATGCTGGTCTGCGTACTTTTCCACCATCGGCCGGTACTGATATACTTCCTTGCTGACCACTGGGCTTGAAGCAGACTCATTAATGACTGTTTGCTCTTCTGATACATAGGATAAGATAAGAAACATACTGCAAAGGAGCAGCACGACGAACCCTGTTTGTTTTAATGCATTAGCGGTGTTTTTTCTCACGATGGCGATTCCCTTCCCCATAGATTAATAAAACAGCAAGTATAGATCCAAAAAGAATATGTCCTAAAAGCCAAAGCAGAATAGAAGCAGCATCCAGCAATGCCGGCGTCCTTTCCGAAAGCATGGTGAAAGGATAATAAACCAAACCGATGACCGTACTTCCCAACACATAAGCAGAAGCCTTCTTTTCCCAGCCCCAAGTTGAGAATAATAGATAAAGAGCCGGGGCAACTGCCGCCGATACGATGAGATGGAGGAAAAACTCTCCAAGCTCATTCAGCTTCCAATCGGAAAGAAGTGGAAGGTAGTCAATATTTAAAAGCAAGGTATAGACAGCCTTTCCTGTGATATGTTCGCACCACTTCAGAAAGAAACCTAGCAGGGCACCAGCAATCATACCAGCTGCAGCTATTTTCAATAGTTTCATAGCCTTTCCACTCATTTGACTAACCCCGCTCACTAAATAATTCCTTCTTCCGCCAATTTCCAAACCGGTAATACAGGAAGGCAACAAGACTGCTGACTAGGAAGCTTGCCCCCATGCCGATAGCAATACCGGTTTCTCCGTACAGCCAGGAAAATAGGGCTGTCAGCGGAAAACGGAGCACCCAGAAAGAAATCACGTTAAGGACCAGTACTTGATACATCGCTCCTGCCGCGCGTACAATGCCGTTCAGAACAAAATTGATTCCCAGGAACGGATAGCACAGTGCAATGATCTGTAAGTAGGTTGTGCCGAATTGTACGGCTTCTTCATCTTCAACGAACAGTCGTACACCATGTTCGGCGAAAACGACTACGAACAGGCCGATGACCGACATGATGGCAAAGTTATAGATGACACCGTACTTTGCGACATCCCTGACTCTGACCAGATTCCTCACACCAAGATTCTGTCCGGCCATACTGTTCACCGCTGTTCCAAGTGCATGGGCAGGAAGCAATAACAGGCTGTCCAGCCGCTGGGATGCACCAAAGCCGGCAACAACGCCACCCCCGAAATTGGTTACTACACTCATAATTGCCGCCGAACCGGCCGATATCACTGCCATTTGCAGACCGGCAGGAATACCCAAATTAAGAATAAGGCCGACCTCCTTCCATGTAGGGAGGTAGGGAATTCGAAATGGAGCCGATTTCTTATACAGCACATAAATCAAACCGTAGAGAAAAGCACTCCCTTGGGCAACGACCGTTGCATAGGCAGCCCCTTCGATTCCCATATCGAATCCTGCAATGAACAATGGATTGACTATGATATTAAGAATCACCGCAATCGTCACAAACCTGAGCGGCGTCTTACTGTCTCCGAGTGCTCGTAAAACAGTGCTGATAAAGTTATATCCGAACAGGAATAAAATCCCAAGGAAGTTAATCCTCAGATAAGCAGCTGCTTCTCCAAGCATTTCTTCGGGCGTTCCCAACAGACGGAGAAGCTGCTCCGCAAATAAGTATCCCAGGGCACCAAGGAAAACGGCCATTACTGCCAAGATGACTACGAATGCATTCAGATAACGCTCCAATCCCTTCTCATGATCCTTTCCCTTTTGCTGGGAAAGGATCGTCAGGGCAGCATTATTTAGACCGATCACAAAAGAAAGCACCGTGAAGATGAGGGTACCAGAGACAGCCACCGCTCCCAGTGCATTCGCTCCGAGCAGATTTCCCACCCAAAGACTGTCTGCAAACTGATAGGAGGTCTGCAGCAGGTTTGCCAGCATAATCGGGCCTGAAAAATAGAATAGCTGTTTTAATATATTTCCTTCGGTAAAATCATATTGTCTGGCCATATAAAAACCCATCTTTCTACTACTTTATTCTGCTATTTTAGCACATTCATAGAGTGAATGAAGGTGGCAGAAGGCCCATTTGCCGTCAGGAGCAGGAATACTGCCGGCTTCATCCACCCTCTCGGAATTTCCTAGTTTTCCTAAACAGCGATAAAAGACAGCCGGCATGGGTTCCGGCTGTCTCACAAAAGCTCTATTAAATTATGCCTCGCTGCCAGACGCCTTGACTTGCTTATCTTGGCGTGTAAATAACTGGATTACAAACAGCACAATAAAGGCAACGAGACCGATTATATCCGTGGTTCCTTCTGGATAGATGAGGACAAGCCCCGTCACGACGGTAATAATCCTTTCCATCCAATTCAGCTTCCGATACCAGAAACCAATCATCCCGGCACTGATGGCCAACATCCCGACAAGTGCGCTGAACAGTGACCAGGTTATCCCTGCCACCGTCCCCTCAATCATTAAAAGTTGAGGATTCAAAACAAACATGTAAGGGATAATATAGGCGGCAATGGCCAGTTTCGAAGCATTGACCCCGGTCCGTATCGGTTCTCCTCGGGAAATCCCTGTCGCCGCAAATGCTGCCAGGGCAACCGGCGGGGTGATATCGGCAACGATACCAAAGTAAAATACGAACATATGGCCAGCAAGCACTGGAATTGCCACTTCCAACTGGTCATTCAAAGCCAAAATTGCAGGCAATGCAATCGTAGATGTAATGATATAGTTCGCTGTCGTCGGTGACCCCATTCCGAGAATGATGGAAGTAATCATGGTAAAGAACAATGTCAGCATCAGCTGCATATTCACCGAGGTTGCGAATGTTTCAGCAAGCCCGACCAGACCATTACCTAATTTCAAGCCGAGACCGGTCTTTGTTACTACTCCGACAATGATACCGGCACACGCAGTGGCAGCGGCCACTCCAAGAGCAGTTCTTGCACCTGATTGCAGGGCCACAATGAATCTGCTTGGGGTGATTCTAGTCTCTTTAAGGAACAAGCTGACAAGAATCGTGATAGCTATTCCATATAAAGCAGTTCGTTCAATACTGAATCCTTGGAATAACATTAACACAATTGCAAGGATCGGTATCAGAAGATGGATTTTCTTCAGAACGGAAATCTTGCTTGGAATCTCTTCCTTCTTAAGTCCGTGCAAGCCAAGCCGTTTCGCTTCCAGGTGGGTCATGATCCAGATTCCTGAGAAGTAAAGGATAGCCGGGATGGTAGCCGCTTTGGCGATTTCCCAGTAGCCGACACCTGCAAATTCAATCATCAGGAATGCAGCTGCACCCATGATTGGCGGCATGATCTGCCCCCCAGTAGAGGAAGCGGCCTCTACTGCACCGGCAAAGTTATTCCGATAGCCGAGTTTTTTCATCATTGGGATGGTATAGGACCCGGTCGTAACCGTATTCGCTACCGAACTTCCGGAAATGGTACCATTCAATGCACTGGAGAAAATAGCCACTTTCGCCGGGCCGCCCGTGCGGCGCCCCGCCAATGCCAGAGCCAGGTCGTTAAAGTAGGTACCGACACCAGTCTGTACTAAAAATGCCCCGAACAATAGGAACAGGAAGATATAGGTAGACGATACCTGAAGTGGCGTTCCGAGTATACCTTCTGTTGTAAAGAACATCGAGTTCACCAGCTGTTCCAGGCTGAGGCCTCGGTGTGCCAGCATACCAGGCATCTGACGCCCGAATATGGCATACAACAGGAAAGCTATAGCAATAATTGTAATAGGAAGCCCTACCGCTCTCCGGGCACCTTCTAGTACCAGCAGAATTGCTATTCCACCGATAACGAGCTGCACATCTGTAATACTGCCAATCTGCTGTACCAGTGTGTCATAATACACCGGCCAATAAGCACATACGGCAATGGACAAAATAACTAGTATGTAATCATACCAGGGTATGGTGGATTTTTGTGTTTTCCTTCTGGCAGGGAACAATAGAAATATCAGCGTCAGGGCGAATCCAAGGTGAACAGTCCGCTGGATGTATGCCGTATACTGCCCGAATGCCCCCGTGTATATTTGAAACAAGGAAAAGGCAATCAGCGTAAAGAAGATGACCTTTGCCATGAAACCGGTGACATCTCGCGTATTTGATTCGGCATCATATTTCTGAAGTATTTCCTGTTGATCATTTGTCATTTGATTCTCTGCTCTGTTGTCAGTCATCGATTTTCACTCCTTTCCAGTACTCCCACAAGGTAAGCTTCTCGACCTTAAGGGTAAACCATGCGCCCGGTTCAAAGTATTCATTGAACCAAACCATATTTTTTGCTTCAGAGGTGTTATTTGTGGAGGCATTCCAAACCAGGCGGTGTTCAGAGACAGCCTTTCCATTGCGGATGTTCATGGAGGCAAAATAATTATCCAAACCTTTTATATGATATTTGCCATCTTCATACGTGAAGGTCGCTCCTTCCTCGGCATTGGAGGGCATGCCTATTCCAAACTCTTCATAGATAATTTCATTCTGTCTGATCTCATAGTTATCCATAATTTCATATTTCTCCACCACATCCGTCAAATGGATGGAGTGGGTAAAAATGATTTGAAATGTATCACCTGCTTCAAGCGGCAGGAAGGCTTCCAAGTGTTCCGTGTTCTCCTCATAGAAAACTAACGCAGTACGAAAAGGAAGCAATACGGCTGTGAGGCCAGCTGCCAAAATTATGCAGATGGTCATCATCCAAGTTATATTTTTCTTCATTTTTCTTCCACCTATATGTTCTGCTGTACCGTTACTATTCATTTTCAACCGAAAAAAGAGCCGGCAGCCAATCCCTTCAACAAGGCTGGACAGCCGGCCGATCTTTTTTTGTCAGCTGGGCCTATTCCGCAGTGACTCCCTGTTCGTCATAATACTTCTGGGCACCAGGGTGCACCTCAATGCCGATACCATCTAAAGCAGTATCAAGTGTAATGAATTCAGCTTTTGCATGGGCCATCTCACCTGCGTTCTCATAGATGGATTTAGTAATTTCATAGACCGTTTCTTCCGGTACATCCTCCGTAACAGCCAGCATGGCGAGTACAGCCACTGTTGTCACATCTTCTTCCAGGCCATATGTGCCTGCTTCAATGGTATCCTCCGCATAGTATGGATACTCTTCTATAAGTTCGTCGATCTTGTCCTGCTCAATTGGCACAATGGCCACGTCTACCGTAGCTCCGAGCCCTTCTACTGCACCTGTCGGGGTTCCTGCTGTAATGAATGCGGCATCAATGTTTCCGTCCTGAATTCCGCTAGTAGACTCATCAAATGATAGGTTTTGCGCGTTGATATCATCCATTGTCAATCCATGGACTTCCAGAATTTGTTCTGCGTTTACATATGTGCCGGAACCTGGGGCACCCACAGACACAGATTTTCCTTCCAAGTCTTCAACGGAAGATATTCCGGAATCCTTGGAGGTTACGATTTGAATGGTTTCAGGGTATAGGGAACCAAGTGCCTGTACATTGTCCACAGGATTCCCTTCAAAGGAATTGATTCCTTCTACAGCATTAGCCATTACGTCCGTCTGGACAAATGCCAGCTCTGCCTGGCCTTCCTGAAGTTCGGCCACGTTATCCGCTGATGCATTGGATGAAATCGCATCTGTCTGGATGCCAGTGGCTTCTGTAATGATCTGAGCCATTTCGCCGCCCAATGGGTAATATGTACCACTGGTGCCGCCAGTCAGCATGCTCAGGAACTGTGGAGCTTCACTGTCTCCTTCTGATGACTCACCTTCACTGCCGCCGTCACTGTTGCCGCTCCCTCCGCACGCAGCAAGAACCAAAACCATCATGGAAAGCAGGATTGCAGAAAATAATAATTTATTCTTTTTCATACGAACTCCCCCTTTTAAATTTTTTTGTAACTAAATTTTACACTCATCCATATAAAACTGTCAAACTTTTGTCAAAGTGGACTCTAAAACTATTATCGACAGATTCTGTAAAACCTGACGAATGAAGGATCGATAGAATAAATGTTGGAGGTATCTGTCAACAAGTGATCCGTATTTCCATCATTTTATAGTTCCTAAAGACAAGGAAGCCCTCCCAATCGGGAGGGCTTCTCTAATACCTATTACTGTTCTATTGTGACATCTTTAAGCTTCAGAATTTGCGTAGGCGTCTGTTCAAGATTCTTTACTTCTTCCCTTACACCAAGCAGGTACTCTGAATGGTGCAGGAAGATCCACGGAGCATCATCAACGATGAACTGCTGTGCTTCCGCGTACAATTCCTCACGCTTTGCCTGATCTTCTTCACGGCGTGCTTCTTCTAACAGATTATCCAGTTCCTCGTGGTCTGTAAAGGTACGGTTCCCTGGATCACCCTGCTGGCTGGAATGGAACAATGGATAAAGCCCGTAGTCGGCATCCCCTGTTACAGTTGTCCAGCCAAGCACGAACATATCATGCTCTCCATTGGCAGTCTGCTCCAGGTACGCACCCCACTCCAGCTGTTCCACTTCCACCTCAACGCCAATCTCGGACAATTGAGCCTGAATGTTTGTTGCGGCATCGATACGTTCACGTTTGTCATTCGTCCAGATGGTTGTAGAGAATCCATCTTCATAGCCTGCTTCAGCCAACAGCTCCTGCGCCCGTTCTGGGTCATATTCCAACGGTTCGAGGTTTTCGTTATAACCAAATACTTCGGGTGCCAGCGGCCCATTGGCAGGTTCACCAACACCATCAAAGATTCCTTCTATAATCTGCTCTTTGTCAATAGCCATTGAGATAGCTTGACGGACACGTACATCGTCGAACGGTTCCTTCTGCGTGTTGAATCCGATATAGTTCGTGCTTACACTTCCCTGGCGGTTTACACGTACACCATCTTCATTCTCCACCTGCGCCACATCGGATGGGCTCAGCGGATTGCTGATATGGACGTCTCCATTCAACAGCTCAGCGATACGTGTCTGGTCTTCCGGCACGACCCGGAAGGTGACAGAATCAAGCTTTGCTTCTCCATTCCAATAGTCTTCATTCTTTACAAGAACAATTTCACTTCCTGGTTCCCAGCTTTCAAATTTGAAATAGCCGGTGCCGATCGGATTTTCATTAATGTAGCTTCCCGGCTCTTCCCCCTCTTCCATTGCCGCATAATCTTCCTCAATTACAGCAGGAGAAACCATTCCTCCGCCCGGGTGTGCCAGGTGGGAAGGTAAAGGAGAAAATGGATATTCTGTAGTGATTCGAACTGTATATTCATCAACTGCTTCTACTTCTGTAACCATTTCATACAAAAACGCCCTTGGTGAAGCAACTTCCGGGTCAATCACCCGCTCGATATTCGCTTTCACCGCTTCTGCGTTGAATTCCGTTCCATCATGGAATTGGATTCCTTCGACCAGCTTAAACTCCCACACATTATCTTCCACCAGTTCCCACTCTTTAGCTAGGCCCGGCTGCAATTCCATATCCTGGTTCTGGGTAACTAAGGTTTCATAGATATTGGCCTGGACATCACTTGACGGTGTGTCATTCGAACCAGCAGGATCAAGTGATACTGCGTCGGACAGATTGGCGATTATCAGATCATTACCGCCTGCTTCTGTTGTATCTCCTTCAGTGTTCTCTGTATCTTCACCGCCATCGGAGCCTGTATCTCCGCCCTCGTCCGGCTCGCTGGCACATGCAGCAAGCAGAAGGCTGAGCATCAAAGCAAATGCCAGCAGCAAAAGTGATTTCTTGGTCATCTTCATTTTCCAACCCCCTCAATATGTCAATAGGTGTACTAGATACTAGTACAATACTAGTAATAAATATATAATATAGTTTCACAAAATACAAGATATTTAAAAATCTTATATCAATTCCGAAGAAACCCTACTATTATATATACGCTAAATTAACTAATAATTTTCCAAATGAAGAATTTGGGTATTTGGTAGGCATTTTTCTATTTTTCCTATGTTGTAAAATGTCGAATACGTGATATAATATTTCAAGCATATATATCTTTAAAATGTGTGAAAATTTTGCCGGAAAGGAAGAAATAACCATGAGTGAACAAATCGAGACCATAGACAATCCCCAAACGTCTATGAAGCCGCCGAACCCGCGACTTCAAAACTGGAAGATTGTCTTCAATAAATTAAAGAAGAACAAAGCCTCCATGGTTGGCGGATTTTTGATTTTGTTATTCATAATTATCGCAATAGTGGGTCCTTATTTCACTCCATATAGCCCAAATACACAGGATGTTGTCAATAAGCTGGCTCCGCCTTCTGCAGAAAACTGGTTTGGAACGGACCATTTCGGCCGTGATATATTCTCCAGAATCATCCACGGAATGTCCATTACCCTTTATGTCGGCTTCTTCTCCGTTTTTCTAGGAGCAACATTGGGAGTACTGATCGGGGTAGTTTCAGGCTATTATGGAGGTCGTACAGACACGATCTTGATGAGAATCATGGATGTGCTTCTCGCATTTCCAGGTATCCTTCTCGCCCTGGCCATCGTCAGTGTACTTGGCGGAAATCTCTTCAATGTCATCCTCGCAGTAGCCATCTCTTCTGTTCCAGTTTTTGCAAGGATCGTAAGGGGCTCGACGCTCTCCGTAAAAAAACTGGAGTACATCGACGCCATGAAAGCATTGGGCGCGAGCGACACACGGATCATCTTCAAGCATATCTTGCCGAACGTCTCCTCTCCCATTATCGTACAGGCAACCTTAAGCATTGCAACAGCTATTTTATCAGCCAGTGGTCTGTCCTTCTTGGGACTTGGTGCACAGCCGCCTACCCCTGAATGGGGAGCCATGCTGAGTGACGGCCGGAATTACTTATTCAATGCGCCGCATGTAGCCACCTTCCCCGGTCTGGCGATTGTAGCCGTCGTACTGGCGTTCAATATTCTTGGAGACGGGTTGAGAGATGCACTTGACCCTAAAACGAAAGACTAGTAAAGGGGTGCAATGAAAAATGTTTAAGTTCCTTATAAGAAGAATGATCCAGACAATACCCGTACTTATCGGGGTTTCGATTCTAGTATTCAGCTTAATGCATTTGATACCGGGTGATCCGGCGCAGATCATGGCCGGCGAAAGTGCACCGGAAGAAACCGTGGAAAACATCAGGGAGAGGCTTGGTCTGAACGATCCTTTGCCCGTCCAGTACTTCAATTATGTATGGAGTGCAGTACAGGGGGATCTTGGAAACTCCCTTCGTAGCGGCCGGGATGTGACAGAAGAGATTAGTGGCAGATTCTGGGTGACGGTAGAGCTGGCCGTCTACAGTACCATACTGAGTATCTTTATGGGACTGATCGCCGGTATCGTATCAGCAACGAAACGCTATTCTTTCGCTGACACATTTTTAATGATCATCGCTTTGTTCGGGCTTTCCATGCCCAACTTCTGGCTCGGACTCATGTTGATCCAATGGTTCTCCATTGGAATTGATTTGCCGTCTTGGGTGCCGTTTATTGACAACACCAGCTGGTTCCCGGCATCCGGTTGGGGCAGTTTCTCCCAAATCTGGCTTCCTGTCATTACGCTTGGGACTGCCGGGGCTGCCGTCATCGCCCGGATGACCCGTTCCAGTATGCTGGACGTCATCGGCCAGGACTATATCCGTACAGCGCGGGCAAAAGGTGTGAAAGAACGGGTGGTCACTTACCGGCATGCCCTCAAGAATGCTTTGATTCCGGTTGTTACTGTTACCGGCCTGCAGTTCGGAACTCTGCTGGGAGGCACGGTGCTTACCGAAACCGTTTTTGCCATTAACGGAATGGGGCGACTAATCATTGACTCCATCAATGCCCGGGACTTCCCAGTAGTACAGGGAACCATTTTAGTTGTTGCCCTTTTATTTGTAATTGTAAACCTGTTGGTCGACATAGCCTATCAGTTCCTAAACAAACGAATTGACCTTGAGTAAAGGTAAGAAAGGTGAATTAATATGGCAGCAATGAAAGATAATTCTTATGAAAATATATTAGAGATAAATAATCTGCAGACTTCCTTTTTCACGGATGAAATGGAAGTGAAAGCAGTTGACGGTGTTACCTATTCCCTTCCTAAAGGGAAAACCTTGGGCGTCGTTGGAGAATCCGGCTCAGGCAAAAGCATCACCGCTCTGTCCATCCTTCAGTTAATAGAAGATCCAGGAAAAATAGTTGGTGGGGAAATTCTCTTTAAGGGAGAGAACCTGGTAGAAAAAAAGGAATCCGAAATGAGGA
Organism: Virgibacillus sediminis; assembly: GCF_042643265.1. Lineage (NCBI taxonomy): Bacteria > Bacillati > Bacillota > Bacilli > Caryophanales > Bacillaceae > Virgibacillus > Virgibacillus sediminis. Next base: position 153,345 of record NZ_JBHRRZ010000017.1, read on the forward strand.
AAATCCGTGGGAATGAAATATCCATGATCTTCCAGGAACCGATGACATCCCTTAACCCTACCTATACGGTAGGCCAGCAGATTGGCGAAGCCTATAAAATCCATGAAAGACTTGGCAAAAAAGAGGCTAGAAAGCGTTCCATTGAAATGCTGAAGCTTGTCGGCATTCCTTCTCCTGAGAAGAGGATCGACCAGTATCCACATGAGCTGTCCGGCGGAATGAGACAACGGGTCATGATCGCCATGGCACTTGCCTGCAACCCGGAACTGCTTATTGCTGATGAACCGACGACAGCCTTGGATGTGACCATTCAAGCGCAGATCCTGGACTTGATGAAGGACCTCCAAGAGCGTTTGGGGATGGGGGTTGTACTGATCACCCATGATATGGGCGTCGTGGCGGAAGTTTGTGATTATGTAGCCGTCATGTATGGGGGGCAAATCGTTGAATATGCCGATGTGAAAACATTATTCAACTCTCCTAAACATCCTTACACAGTCGGACTATTGAATTCCATTCCGCCAGCTGACCAAGATATAGATGGAGACCTCCCTATCATTAGAGGAACTGTCCCGAGCCCGGCCGAAATGCCTGTCGGTTGCCGCTTTGCACCGCGCTGTCCATTCGCTACAGAGCTGTGCAGGGATAATCTCCCTCTTCTCGAGACCGATGAAAAAGGCAATCAAATTCGCTGTTGGATCTATACCGATGAATGGGACGGCGACCCGGAGGTGAACGTAAATGGCCAAAGAGCTGCTAAGAGTAAATAACCTAGAACAGCATTTTCCGATTAAAGGCGGGTTGCTGGGAAGGACAGTCAACCATGTAAAAGCAGTAGATGGAGTAACATTTGATATATACGAAGGAGAGACCCTCAGCATCGTTGGAGAATCCGGCTGCGGCAAATCAACAACTGGAAGGGCCATCCTGCGCCTGGATGAGCCTACAGGCGGTGAAATTGAATTTGATGGGGAAGACCTTCTTTCTTTTAACAAGAAAAAAATGAATAAAACTCGCAAGCATTTGCAGGTGATCTTCCAGGATCCCTATGCGTCGATCAACCCGAGGCAGACCGTCCGTCAGGTATTGAACGAAGCAATGGAGATACAGAACGTTGTACCGAAGAAGGAACGGAATGACAGGATTATCGAACTGATGGAAACTGTCGGACTTGGACCACACCAGGCAGACCGGCTACCGCATGAATTCAGCGGCGGACAGCGTCAAAGGATTGGAATTGCGCGTGCATTGGCAGTCAACCCTAAACTGATCATTGCAGATGAAGCTGTTTCTGCTTTGGACGTCTCCATCCAAGCACAGGTCATCAACCTGCTGAAGAAGCTGCAGCGGGAGTATAAGCTGACCTACCTGTTCATTTCTCATGACCTTGGAGTGGTCCGGCATATTTCTGACAGGGTGATTGTCATGTACTTAGGTAAGATTGTAGAGATTGCCGACAAAAAATCGTTGTTCACCAATCCACAACACCCGTACACCAAAGCACTGCTGTCAGCAATCCCGACTACAAATATGGAAAAGAAAAAGGAAAGGATCATCCTGACGGGTGATGTACCTTCACCAATCGATCCGCCACAAGGATGCCGATTCCATACCCGCTGCCCATTCGCAACGGACTTGTGCAAAACAGAGACACCTGAACTCCGCACCGCCGATTATATGCAGGGCGGTCATCAGGCCGCATGCCACTATATGGAAGAAATACAATCAGGTGAACATCAACCAACTAAATAAAATTCTAATTTAGCGACCCTAAGAAAATTCTCTTTCGGTCGCCTTTTTTCTGCTTTGTCATTACTTTATTCTGCTTTATACGACAACCATCTTGACAAGCTTTTAAAAATTCTATATCATAAAGTAAATTGACAAAAATATTAAAAAATTCGAAGAGGAGCTGGTACTGTGAGAGTAAAAATAGCTGTTTTTGGCACAGAACAACTGCTCGACCGCATCCGTACCTATACAAGCGACCAAAATGACATAGAAATGGCCTACTTTCCTTATATCAAAGCAGAAGAAACTCCGGCCTTAATTGAAAAGGCTTTCATGTGTGATGTATACCTTTTTACTGAATCGCTCTCCTACCTGTATGCATCCGATAAGATAAAATCGAAGCGTCTTCCAGCAGTTCAGGTGGCATTTGATGAATATATGATTCTTTCCTCTTTCTACCGGGCTAAGAACCACCACAACTTACAACTCACCCGTATTTCCATCGATATTCTGGAGCAGTCTTGCGTAGACGGTGTTCTCCGGGAATTGGAGATTGACCCACAGGAAATCTATACATACAGTTATGCAGCACAAGGGGCATCGGACTTGGAGAAGATTGTTGCTCACCATGAAGAGCTTTGGACAGAGAATAAAATAGATTACGTGATCACTTCCATTGAGCAGGTAGAAGAACAGCTGATAGCAAGGAATATTCCAGTCATCCGGATGTCTGTCCCCAAATTGAATATTACCCGCTCCATCGAAAAAGCCAAATCGATAGCAAACCTGAATCAAAGCAAGAGCTCCCAAATTGTAGCTGGTTATGTACGGCTTAAAGACTATCCGGCCTTGAAGAAAATGAAAGGAGAAAGAGAAGCCGCAGCCATCAAGGAAGATCTGCATCGTATTTTGGATAATTTTGGAAAGAAAACCTATGCCACTGTGCTGGCCTGTAATGATGATGAGTTTGCCCTGCTAGGAACAAGGGGGATGCTCGACCATATTACCAACCACTATCGCGACTTTCCGTTGATTCGGGATGTGGAACGGAACCTCACCATCCCAGTCCATATCGGGTTTGGGTTGGGGCTAACGGCTAAACAGGCGGAAAACCACGCAAAGCTCGCTCTGGAAAAATGTGAAAAAACCGAGGGAAGCAGCTGTTACATTGTAAATGACCGACAGGACACCATCGGGCCGCTAGGAGTGAAAAAGCAATTCAATACCTCCAAGCTTTACCAGCAGCTCATTCATAAAGCCAGATTGAACAATGAACTGTCATATAATTTCATCGACTTCATCAAGGTGAGAAATAATGAACCATTTTCTTCCAACGACATTGCCACTTATTACAGTGTGACCAAGCGAAGTGCAGAAAGAACCATCAATAAACTGCTGACAGGCGATGTAATCAAAGTAGTCGGGGAAGAGAAACCATACGTGAAAGGAAGGCCTAGGAAGCTTTTTTCCTTAAATCAATAAGAGTGCAGAACAACCCAGCAAGTCCTCTACTCAAAAGCCGGCTTACGTAAGCCCGGCTTTTATTATTTTGGGCGACTTGGCCCCAATCCTTGGCATTAGGAACTAAACATTCCTGATTACGAACGAGCAGGGCTTGAAATACGCTCGGAGAGTCATCATTTTTCCAGATCGTAGCCATTATGCTGTTTCAATATCTCGGTGGCCTGTTCATACTCCTGTTCACCGACCTCACCTTCCAACACATGGGTAATACTGGTTTGATCGTCACCTTGCAGCATCTCCGCTTCTGCACGACCCATAAAACCGACCGTTCCTGCTCCAGCACCGGGGTTATTCAATGGTATAAGTCTTGCTTGTTTCTGATCATTGGGGATGGAATCGACCATGACATGCTCCGTTTTCAAGCGTTGAAGGGCTGTCCGTGCAGCCTCTGCGTCATTTTCTGATTTAAAGTACGCTTGGATTGGTTTCATGAAGAAATCATCCTTTCTCCTTTTTAACTATGTTCCCCTCATTTGCAGGTAAAAAACAAAAGAAGACACCTGTACGGCGCCTTCTTAGATGCTGAGCAGCTCTCTGACATCTTCTTCACTCAGGCTGGAGAGCATTGTTTCTCCCGGCTGTATCACCTGATCAATCAGTTCGCGTTTCCGCTGCTGCAATTCATATATTTTTTCTTCAATCGTCCCCTCCGTGACCATGCGAATCACTTGAACGACATTCTTCTGTCCGAATCGATGTGCCCTTCCAGTCGCCTGGTCCTCTACTGCAGGGTTCCACCATAGGTCAAAGAGGATGACTGTATCGGCGCCGGTCAAGTTCAGACCGGTGCCGCCGGCTTTCAAGGAGATGAGGAATACTTCATTCTCCCCACCATTAAACCGTTCGCTCATTTCCATTCTTTCTTTAGAAGAGGTTCCCCCATGGAGGTAGAAATAGCCGATCCCTTCCTCCTCCAGTTTATGCCGGATAATGTCATGCATACTGGTGAACTGGGAAAAAATCAGCATCCGCTTGCCATTCCCTACAGCATTTCGCACAGTATCCATCAACTGGTCCAGCTTGCCGGACTTCCCTTCATAATTTTCCAGGAACAAGGAAGGGTGGCAACATATCTGTCGCAGCCTGGTAAGACCAGCCAATATCTTCATCCGGTTCTGCTGGAAGCCGTTATCCTTCATAGACTGGGCGGCCTCCTGCTGCAAACGTCGGTGATAGCCTATATAGAGATCCTTCTGCTCCTTTGTCAGCTCTGAGACGCTGACAGACTCAATTTTTTCCGGCAGCTCCTTCAGTACATCTTCCTTCAGACGCCGGAGAATGAACGGTCTGGTCATCACGGATATCTTCTCATTCGACAATTGTTTAAATTCCCGCTGGCTCGGCATCAGGCCGGGAAGGACTACCTGGAAAATGGCCCATAGCTCATCAATTGAATTTTCAATCGGTGTCCCGCTAAGGGCAAATTTCCTTGCTGCCTTGATCTCCCGGATAGCCTTCGATGTTTTAGTGGCATAGTTCTTAATAAATTGTGCTTCATCCAATATTAAATTGCGAAAAGGAATCTCCCTATACCACTCGATATCCTGCCTTAAAGTAGCATAGGAAGTGATCCACACATCTTTTTTCGGCCCCTCCGAGATATATTTTCTGCGTTCAGAAGGGGTGCCCGTCAATACAGCCACCTGCATATCCGGGACAAATTTATCAAACTCATTCTTCCAGTTATACACCACAGAGGAGGGTGCTACAATCAGATGCGGCCTGTCGCTTGGATCGGAAGCGATATAGGTTATGGATTGAAGGGTTTTCCCGAGTCCCATATCATCTGCCAGAATACCGCCGAGATGATATTCAGCAAGTGACTTGAACCACTGATATCCTGTCTGCTGATAGCTCCTGAGGCTTGCCTGGATATTTTCAGGGAGCGGGTATTCCTGTTCCTCCGGGTTCCGAAGCTGGTGCAGCAACTTCCGGAATGCCGGACCATAATCTTTCTTTGTCCCGATCAGCTCATCTACCTGGGCGCCCCGGTAGACGGGCATCTGTACATTCCCCTCGTGTACATCGTCCTTATCCAGGTTCATTTCATCAAAGAACTGCTTCATCGCAGTGAATTCTTCCCCTTCCAAGGAAAGCAGCGCCCCATTTCCAAGCCGGTAATACCGTTTTTTCTCAATCATCGCCTCAATGATCTTATCGACTTCCGAATCATCTACTCCGTCGATTTCAAAACCGATATCCAGTAAATTAGTAGCAGACTCCAGCTGGACACTTGTACTTGGAACAGGATCATTCTCCACCATCATATTCCGGATTTCAGAAGTCAGATAAAGCTCCACATACTCATCCAATAATGGCATCACATGATAAAGAAAGTCGTACATTTCTTCCTCGTCCAAGTCTATATATAATTCCTTTCCATTGTAATGGAAGTTGGCATGTTCAATGAGCCGCATGATCTGCTGTTCCTTCTCTACCTCACGAATGATGATTTGATCATTGGTTTCCCGACCGTTGAAAGGATCAATCACTTGGCTGCCATAGTGGTACTCCAAGCTGCCAGTAATCGACTCGCCCTTTACCTCAAGGTAGAGCTTGGCACGGAGCGGCACCTGAATAATCTCTTTGGCCACCTCGTCTTCGATTTCTACTTCCCCCAATTTTTTCAAGGATGGCAACACTTCGGAAAGGAAGGTGTCTGCCTTGGATGGCGAAATCGGAAATTGCAGATTCTGCATGCCAAATTGACTGACCTGTTCCAGAATCGGAATCTGTTCTTTCTTCGGAAAATAGAAAGTACCTTGATAAAACAATAGTTCATACGGTGGAAAATAGGTGATCTCTTCGGTCTCCGCCATCTTAAGCAGCAGGTCCTTCCGTTCGTTCCTTGTGACAGCGAACTGAAACGGCAGCTCTTCCTCCTCTATGGACGGACGATGGTAGGTCTTTCCCGGCGTTTCCACTGTCAAATCTCGTTCAGTAAGCTTTTTCAGCAATTCCTTGGCTGCAAGCGGCGGAAGAATGATGGACCTCTTCTCTTTATTTCCTTCATGATTGTAAAAAGTGAAATTCTGAAACACCTGCTCATTCTTCTTGATGGAATGAAGAAGTTCAAATATTTCCAAATCCGCCTGCAGAAAGTAATGCTTTTCCGGACTATAGGTAAATGTTTTGGTAAAGTAGTGTTCCTCATGTCCGAGAACAGCCTCCAGGAATTCATAGGAATCCTTGACGACGAATGCCCGTTTCACACCGGCCTTCATCTCGATGAGCAGGCTGCGGTCATAGGACCATCTGCATATATATTCCACCCGCATCGGAGTTTTTCTCGGCAGGATGTCATCTGCCGTTCCCGCGTGGTCTATCGAGGCGACCGCCTGGATGAAACGGTCTGCTTGATAATAATTATAGCTCTCGGTGATCGGAGTGTTCCTCGGCCTGCTCCCGTCTTTTTCCGCCTCTTTGTGGACAACACTGATTAAGACTGCGGCGACATGCTTGCAGGACCCGAATGTATCGAACGCCGGACAATCACAGTAGGTATCAATCGAACCTTGGTCATACTCCTGCATATTTATTTCGACGAAGTAGTCCTCCGTCCCTTGAACAGTAGCCGTCCACACCTTAAAATTAACGTCATACAATAGATCGCTGACCCTATTCTGTTTTACATACTCTAATCCCCGTCGGTAGATGACGGATGGAAATAGCTTTTGGACATTGATTTCACTAATGCTTTTCAAAATACCTATACCTGCCTTCTCCATTCATTACCTCTATTGTAAACGAGAAATGCACGTTTTTAAACTATTAGTGGCGATATTTCACCGCCTGTACCTTCCCCTTTTAGGAAAGGCATCTTTCCTATAGATTGGAATTCTTCCTTGCGCGGACATAAAGATATCCATAAATGAACAAGGAAGCGAGCACAGATAATGCGGAAACGATATAGATGGACCCATACCCATAGATATATGCCAACTGCCCAAAGGCAATGGCCCCAATCCCTATTCCCAAATCAAAAAACGAGAAAAAGGTGGCATTGGCCATTCCTTTTCTATTATCGGCCGCCTTATCCACTGCCCATGCCTGCAGTGCGGGCTGTATACTGCCGAATCCCAACCCGTACAAAGCGGCAGCAGCCAGCAATACCAGCGTACTTGGCAGCCACGCCAGCAAAAGCATGGCTGCAAATACCATCAAAGTGCCAGGGGGAAACACATATAGATGCCCCTTTTTATCATAGATTTTCCCCGCAAACGTACGCGAAATCATCAAAAAGATGGCATAGACAAGGAAATACAGTTCAATGCCGGCAACACCCTGCTCGATCGCATGAAGCGGAAGAAAAGTGGCAATCCCGCCAAAGGTAGCTGTAATAAAGAAAAGCAGGATGGACGGCTCCAAGGCCGTCTTCTCAAAAATATCAAACCGAACCGTTGTCGTTTTTTCTGTGACCTCCACCTTTTTATAGCGGATACGGGAAGCTAATAATAAGGCGATCAGTCCAAATGCCGCACAAAGCAAAAAGAGGCTGCTGAATGATATGACCCCGACAAGCGCCAGACCAAGGGAAGGGCCGATTGCCAGCGCAATATTACCCGACAGGCCAAAATACCCCATTCCTTCTCCCCGCCGCTTTGGTGGAATCAAATCCGTTGCTACCGTACCTCCTGCTGTGGTGGAAAATCCCCAGCCGGCCCCTTGGATCACACGAATAATGAATAATAACAAGATACTGCCGATGAAACCGTAGGAACCGACAGATAACACAAAGACGGACAGGCCGGTCATCAAGACGAATCCACGTCCCTTGGATTCCAATGCATGCCCAGCGTAAGGTCTCAGGAGCAATGCGGAAAAGGTGAAGACACCGACAATCATGCCCACCAGCTGATCATTCCCACCCAGCTCTTTTACAAATAAGGGAATGGTAGGCAATGTCATCTGGAAACCTAAAAACACAAAAAAGTTGGCCAAACATATCAGTACAAAATCACGCGTCCAAATCCTACCTGTTTTACTTTCTACTTTACTGCTTGCAGCATCCATCAATAACTCCCTCTCTTCGATACTCGAAATATATTATACCTCACCAATAGATTGATTGAAACAAACTGATAGCCATTACCGTTATTCAGCCCGAAAGAAAGGGGGCTTATGACTTATAAAATGGATAAAATGCTTACCAATGACGAAGGGAAAACCGTCCGGAACTCCGCTATGACTGGAAAGCACCACTTCCTGTCGCTTATAATGTAGGAAAGGATGAAGGAGGGTATGTATGAGTATTTTTGATAGTATGATGGGGCACGCATCCGAAATGGACGTGAATAAGGCAGAAAAGGATCTCACGGATCTATTGACAAGCGGGGAACGTGTAGAACATGCCTATAAGCTTGTCCGCGATTTGATGATTTTCACCAACAAACGCCTAATTTTGATTGATAAACAGGGGATGACAGGGAAAAAAGCGGAATATCATTCCATCCCCTATAAACATATCAATCACTTTTCCGTAGAAACAGCCGGCACCTTCGATTTGGACGCGGAATTAAAAATTTGGGTATCTGGAAGCTCGGCGCCAATCGAAAAAACCTTCAATAAACAGTTGAACATCTACCACGTCCAAAGCGTGCTTGCTGAATATGTTTGCTGATCACCGAATAGTCAGCTGCACACAAACCACCTGCCGTTAACATGTCAATCGGCGAACTGGCGACTCAAAAGGTTGGGACAAAACTAAACCGTTTTGCTCAAAAGGTGAACAATAAACGGTATTACAGTTTTGTCCCAGCTTTTTTAGCTTTTCCGCTCCTATATTCGAGGCTCCTCACGCTGGTGGGGAAGTTAGACAAGCTAACTTCCCCACTTATAGGAGTTATTCAATGACACCACACGCAATACGTTCACCTGCATCACCTGACGGCTGAGATTGATAGTCGTCTGCTTCTGAATGGATGACCAACGCTGTTCCTTCGTCCGTATACAGGGTATTCTCCCCATCCTTTTGTAAAGTCACCATGTCCGCTGTCACTTCCGTATTTACTGTTCCATCTTCAGCGACCTCTATATTCTTCAAGTCTCCGGCATGCGGTCCTTCAGGGTCGTCAAAGCCATGGTTGGCATCGGTAGGGTTATAGTGGCCGCCTGCCGATTCAAAGTCAGGCCCTTCACAAGCGCCAGTTTCATGGATATGGAAGCCATGGGTACCTGCTGGGAGATCCGTTCCTTCTAATTGGATGGTTACTTCTTCATTGCTTTCTTCCAATGTTGCCGTAGCGACTATGTTTCCATCAGGATCCTCAAGCGATACAAGGGCCTGCTGTTCTGACTGGCCGGAATCTTGGGCAGCATTATTTTCTTCTGACCCTTCCAGATCCTCATTGCCTTCCTGTTGCTGGATACTTCCCTCATTTTCCTCATTCAACTTTTCTTGTCCTTCTTGTCCTTCTTGCCCTTCTTGTTCTTCTTGCCCACCGTTTCCACAAGCACTTAGAATAACAGTAAGTAACAAGGCCGTGATAAGCAGGAACCAACGTTTCACTACTTCCATCTCCTTCCATAAACAAGTTATCAATATACTTCACGGATAGCAGTATTTTTAAACATAGAAAAAGCCAGCCCGCTCCCGGACCAGCCTTTGATCTTCCTTATGCAACTGCTACCTTCTTTTCTTTATTCTTCATAATTGGTGTATGGTTTTTCAAGAAAGGTACGACCCATCTGTCCAGCCCAAATCGTCCGGCATTATATCCTGCTATGATCAAGAATACGGTAATCAATACCATTTGGGCATTGGTGCTGACAGTGCCACTGAATAGGAAAGCGAAGTTCATCGTAATACCCATTAATGCTGCAAAGTTGGTAAAGATCCCCAAGATAAGTGCAATACCTACCAACAGTTCGCCCCACATCACCATAAAGCTGAATATTTCTGCGTTTGGAAGGGCTACTGTTTCCAAGAATGCAGCCCACCAGCCTTGTACTGTCGGATGTTCTCCGCCCGCCTGGGCGATCGCTCCCTGAATGAATCCTCCTGCATTAAATTCGCCGCTAGTTATTTTCCCGTACCCTCCTGTTATCCATTGATAGCCGATATAGATCCTTAAAAAGGTTAAAATACCTGCCATTGCCTTGTTGTTTCGAATGAATTCCATCATTGCTGTCATCTCCCTATCTTATAATTTAATTGATTGATTAATTAAATTGTTCAACGTTTCACAATATATTGTAAAGGTACCTCCTTGGTACATGTATAGAATACCACGATTTGTCCTGCTGTATATTAGTTTGTTCACTATTTCCTCATCTAGGGCCCGTTACCCATTAGATTTTCTGGTTGAGCTTTTCTAAACGAAAGAAGTGCCTATCACTAAACTTAGGGTAAAGTTGCAATATATTATTGCTGTAATTTTCAGACTGTTATATACTGTGTATAAACATATACACAGTATAACAGATGAACATATACTTTGTTCTCGCTAGACTCCGACAACATCCTATTTAAACTTTTGCTATATCCTAATAGGGAGGAATGAAGATGATCATCCCGCCGATCCAGCTGTCCCGTGAATCCCGTGAACCTATTTATCATCAGATAGAAAAGCAGCTACAAGCTTTGATTGCCGGTGGGCAGCTTCCCCCAGGAACGCCGCTGCCCTCTATCCGCATGTTGTCCAAGGATATGGAAGTCAGCATGATTACTGCCCGCCGTGCCTATCAGAACCTAGAACATAAAGGATTTGTACGGACCATCCAGGGAAAGGGGACATTCACAGCCCATCTAGATTCCACCCTGAAACAGCAGCTCAAAATCTCAACGGTATATCAAGCCCTCGAACAAGCAGTCGCCACTGCCATCTCCTACGATTACACCATTGAACAAATAGAAGAAATAATGCGTGAGATATTGCGCGCACAGAAAAACAGCATATGACATATAGGACCCAATTCTCATGTAATTCGAAGGAGATTCTGCATAAGCTGCTGGGTCGGTCGTTCGATATTTTCCATGTTTTTCCCTTATTTCTTGTGGCCTGGCAGCGAACATATTAATATATATCTATCAGCTACAAGTATAGGCACTAAAAGGAGGATTTGATGTACTGGAGAAAATACTGGATGTTCGGGGCAGGTTTACTGTTATTATTTATTTTATTCTCCCCGGCAGAGAGCAGTGCAAACAGCAAAGAAACATACGAAGTAGGCAATCAGGTACTAAACGTAAGAGAAGCCCCATCAAGGAATGCAAACATCATCGGAACCTTGAGCGGCAGTGATACCATAACTGTTTTTCAGGAGAAACACGGATGGGTCCAAACATATTATGGCGGAAAAGAGGCCTGGGTAGCCAAGCACTACCTGATCCCTTTGACTCACTCGTCACAAAAGAGCCAATCTACCAGGCAGTCCTATAATGAATCGGCTACTATACAGGCAAATGGGGTCCGAATCCGTACAGGCCCCGGAACGGACTATCGGGTTATTGATATTGCTGCTGCAGGCGATACATTTCAAATTTCCGGGACAGACGGCGAGTGGCATAAGATAGTACTTGGAAATGGATCTGCCGGCTGGGTCGCCTCCTGGCTGACTGATTTTCCGGCAGGTGGAGCAAACAGTCAAGCAGTCCCTTCCCCTGCATCGGCTCAGACCTCTAATGGGTCTCTATCCGGATTGAAGATTGTCGTAGATCCCGGGCACGGTGGAAAGGATGTGGGTGCTATTGGCTTAAATGGCGTCCATGAAAAAGATTTGATCACGTCTACTGCCGAATATGTAGCCGAGGAACTCCGCAGATCCGGAGCAGATGTAACCTTGACCAGAAACGGTGATTATTTTGTATCGTTAGGCAGGCGGAGTAGCATCAGCAATACTCAAGCGGCAGATGCCTTCATCAGTCTGCATTACAATTCTTTTCCAATACTGGCCGCGAACGGAATCCGTACCTACTATAACAGCAATGGGCAAACTCTTGCTCAGCAGCTTCAAGGATCCCTTGCTTCTAATCTACCGTTAGATAACGGGGGAACCCATTATGGAGACTACCGGGTTCTGCGTAATACTGCTGCACCTGCAGTCCTTTTGGAACTTGGCTTCATCTCCAACCCAAATGATTTGCAGGAAGTTCAAACACCTTACTACCAGTCGAATGCGGCTCAGGCCATTACCAATGGACTGAAACAGTATTTCAACTAAATTCTAAACTGGAGCAGATTTTGGTAGTGGAAGATGGGTACCTCTGAATGGGTTGCTCATCATCTTAGAAATTTTGCTGCTTATACAGTAGTAACGAATGAATGGATGAAGAGAAAATCAATAAACAACATACAAATCAGGGATACTAACCGCATGCCGGTCAGTATCCCTTTTTAGCTGGATAGCCATGTAGGAAATAACAGGTAAGAACAGCTTTCTCACTTGGCAGTCTTTTATTTTTCGGGATGATGAGTCATGTTATACTGAAAAAAATGCTGGCATGCTACTTAGCAATAACTGCATGTGGCTGTTCCTGTACAAGTGGAAGAACGCTTGAAATGCTGCTTCATTGTTCAATGAACAAAAAATGGAGGTTATAAGATGAATGAACACCTGCAAAAATTGACGGACCGAATTGCCGATCAATTCGGGCTCCAGCAATACCATTTGAAGAACCATTCCATTTTTCGACAATCGAATGTGTTCAACGAAACCATCTATATATTAAATATGGAATGGTTCCCCAATAATTCTCCACACAGCGAGGATGGCTTCAATCCGCCTGGCACAGCTGTTATTGATGCAGATATCCACAGTGGCCGTATCAGACGGATCATTTTCTCAGAAGATACAACCTATGCAGAAAGTGGATTTTTCCCTGATCCACAGAAGGAAACGGCCATCGAATGGATGGAGGAGATGACCGGCCTGGAGTTTGGACGGCAATTCCGCCTTGTGGATGAAGGTGAGGATAACTTGCTTTTCCAAGCAGCTGTGGACAATGTCCCTGTTTATCCGTCCGGCACGATTGAAATCCAGTTTAATGCTCAAGGCGAGCTCACACTCTTTTCCATAGACGGCACTTTCCCACAGGAGGACCAGATCCGTTGGGAGCCCTTCAACCTGACACTTGAGAAAACAGAACCTGTTTCCAGGCAGCAAATAAAACTGCTGGAAATTCCTGTTGAAGCAGAAAAAAGATGGCTGCCTGTCTACGGCCCGACAACCGCCTTCTTGACCAATGATGGAAAACGCAGCTTCTCGTTCGAAGAAGTGGAAAAACGTGTTTCTTTCGTGGAGAAAGATGAGCTTTTAATGTGGAAAGAACCTGCAGACGACATATTCGCTGAAGAGGAAGTGGACTTCTCCTTGGAAGTCAACGAAGAACAAGCACTCGCCCGCAAACCGGACCCGGATGCCCACCCACTGACAGAAGGGGAGCAAGATAAAGCAGTCCAAGAGGCTGTCCGTTTCCTTCAACGCGTATTTCCTGATGACAGTGGAAATTGGAGACTTACCAGTATCTACAGGCAGAATGGCTATGTATTTGTCGAGCTGCAGCCATCTAAGCCAAGCAACAGGGTAGTTGAGCGGAAAATTAGGCTTGTTCTGGATAAAGAGGACCTCCATGCTGTAAGCTATCTTGATAATCAGGTGATTGTGGATATCTTCAGCCAATTCGACCCGGCTGGCCCAGTGAAACTATCCACAGAAGAGGCATTCGAAACATTGAAGAACCATATCAAAGTTACTCCGGTGTATGTATATGATGCAGATCATTCCTCCTATATCCTATGCGGCAAAATCGACTCCGAGTATGGTGTGGATGCACAGACAGGTGAACTCGTTGCCTTGAATGAATTATAAAAAAGGTTGGGACAAAAGTGTTTTAACAAAAGAAATACGAACTGACTAGAAACTTAATAGTGGAGTTAGCCGCTACGGAAATATGCTCCGATTCCACGGGCGGCTGGTGAGCCACCTTGTGCTTTCGCACTGCGGTGTCTCGCCTAGGCCTTTCCTCCCGTAGGAGTCTGCGCATATTTCCTCCGCTAAATCCGTTCATTCGTCTTCCTTCATTAAACAGTTTAGTTATGTCCCAACCTCTAAATTAAATATTTTACCTACAGCTGTCCGGTCCGTATATTACCCCACAGCAGCTTGGCGCCTTTGTTGATGAGGAAGATGTTACATGGCTCTCAATCAACCTCTCCATCTACAGGTCATCAAATCCATTTAAATCACTTGTTTTCGTATATTGCCTGGATTTCTGCTCAAAGAAATCCGTTTTCGTATCATCAAAGTTATCCACATATGCGCGGATCCATTTCATGGGGTTATCCACATAATCTGGATAAATCTCACTCAACCCCATCATCCGCAGCATTTTATTCGCACGGTATTTAATATACCCTTTCATCTCCTCCAAATCGATTCCCTCTATTTCCTTCAATACGTAGGAGGACCATTCTATCTCCAAATCCACCGACAGGCGGAACTGCTCATATACCCATCCTGTCAGCTCTGTTGTATTGTACTCCGGCCGTTCTGCAAGAGCCGCACGGAACAGCTCCGATATGAACCGGCCATGCTCCAGCTCATCCCGGTTGATATAGCTGATCATCGTGGAAGTACCGACCATTTTATTGTTCCGTGCCAGGTTATAGAAAAAGGCGAATCCCGAATAGAAGAACATCCCTTCCAATAAGGAAGTATACACCAGCGTTTTCAAGATATTCTCCATGGTTGGCTCTTCGACAAATCGGTTGTACTGCTGAATCAGATGCTCGTTTCTCTTCAGCAGTACGGGATCCCTTCTGCCCAATTGGAAGGATTCGTTCTGTTCATCAAGCGACACTACCGAAGACAGCACATAGGAATAGCTCTCATTATGCACAGCCTCTTGTTGGGAGATGACTGCCATAATAGACTGTACAGCCGGATCTGTCGCGTACAAAGAAAGCAGAAGGGCTGTTCTTGTTTGGGGGCCATCCAATGTGGATAACAATCCAATGATCTTCAGGTAAGCATCCTGTTCTTCCTTTGTTAATGTGGGGAACTGCTTCACATCTGCGGACATATTAACCTCATCCGCCTGCCAGTAATTGCCCACAAGCCGCTTATATAGTTTATACCAGTGTGGATAAGCTATATCGTTCCAATTTAATATTCCGCTTGATTTTCCTCCAAATAGTGCCGTAGACTTATTTGGATGGCGGGGCTCCA
Source organism: Virgibacillus sediminis (assembly GCF_042643265.1). NCBI lineage: Bacteria > Bacillati > Bacillota > Bacilli > Caryophanales > Bacillaceae > Virgibacillus > Virgibacillus sediminis. The sequence continues at coordinate 168,768 of NZ_JBHRRZ010000017.1, forward strand.
GTGTTTTTGCTCTTTCCAGCAATGCTTCGGACATCATCCAGCACTCCTTCCGTCCATTCTATTATTTTCTTTTCCTGCCCCCCTCTGGGAGACTGTTCAATTTTCAGCCCAGGCCACTTGCTCTTATAAAATGTACACAACTTATCCACAGATCGGCAGAATAATTCATCTCCCCCAAATTGAGTATCACCTGAGCCGAAGATGGCCATATGATTCGGCTTGTATCCAATTTCCAAGACAAAATCCTTCACTTCATCCGGCGTACTTCCCCTGTCCCAAGTAAAGGTTCCAACAAAAATCACCTCATAGTTACGCGGATCAATCGGTGGGTCAATTCCAATTCGGTGCATTTCCGCCTCGATGGATGCTTGTCTACAATTTTCGGCAATCATTTCCGCTATTTCCTCGGTGTTTCCACTGTAGGAAAGATAGGCAACCAGCACCTTCAACTCTCACACCACTCACATTCCTCTACATCATTCGAAGTGGAGCGGACATAATAGGTCGTTTTCAAGCCTTCTTTCCATGCCTGAAGGTGAAGGTCCAGCAGCACGGAAGCCCGAATCGTATTCGGTACATAGAAGTTGAATGAAATAGCCTGGTCAACATGCCTCTGCCTTGCCGCATTCTGTCTCACCGACCAGCGTTGATCGACTATATACGCGGAGCGGCGATAGATATCATATGTGCGGTGATCCAGTTCCGGGGCAGTTACCGGGACCTTGAAATCCTTCTTTTCCTCGTGATAGAACGGCTTGAATACCGGATCGATGCTTGCAGTAGAACCGGCTATCATAGATGTCGATGAATTCGGTGCGACTGCCATCAGGTAACTATTCCGTATGCCGTTTTCCTGAACCAGCTGCCGCAATTCCTCCCAGTCATCACCCGTATAATCCCGCTCGCGGAAATACTCGCCTGTTTCCCACTTGCTGCCGGAGAAGGCTGGGTAGCTCCCTTTTTCTCTGCTTAATTCCTGGCTCTGTCTGATGGCTGTATAGGCAATCCGCTCATACAGTTCATCGGCATAACGGACAGCTTCTTCGGATTCCCATTCAATATTCAGCTTAGCCAGAAGATGATGCCACCCGAAAGTCCCCAATCCTACCGCACGGTACTTCCTATTGGTACGCTCTGCCTGAGGCAGGGGCAGTGTATTGATATCTATTACATTATCAAGCATGCGTACCTGGATGCGGATCAGCCTCTCCAGCACTTTGTCCGGCACCGCTCTGCCAAGGTTGATCGAGCTCAAATTGCAGACCACATAATCCCCCGGCTTATATTTCTTCATGAGGCTTCCTTCCTCTTCCAGCCACTCTTCGACAAATTCTGTCGGAGACTGGTTCTGTGTGATTTCCGTACAGAGATTGGAACAGTAGATCATCCCTTCATGTGGGTTGCTGTTCTTTCTGTTCACTTCGTCCCGATAAAACATGAACGGAGTGCCTGATTCCAACTGTGACTTCATCATTCTTTTCATGATATCGATGGCAGGAACCTTCCTTTTCGACAGCTCCTTCGATTCCACACATTCCCTGTATTTTTTCCTCCATTCGCCATCCCCACGAGTCCCATCATAAAAATCTTCAAGAGAATAGCCCATGACACGGCGTACCTCATGCGGGTCGAATAAATACCAATCACCCCGCTCTTCCACCTGCTCCATAAACAAGTCTGGAAGGCATACACCAGTGAAAATATCATGGGCTCTCATCCGGTCGTCCCCATTGTTCAGCTTCAGATCTAGGAAGGATTCAATATCCTTATGCCATACATCCAAGTAAATGGCGATGGCGCCCTTTCTTGTCCCCAGCTGATCCACACTCACTGCTGTATTATTCAGCTGTTTAATCCATGGAACGACACCGCTCGACATCCCTTTGAATCCTTTGATGGAGCTTCCGCGGCTCCGGATTTTCCCCATATAAACTCCAATGCCGCCGCCATTTTTAGAGAGCTTCGCAATATCGGTATTGCTGTCGTAAATCGCCTGGAGGCTATCATCCACTGTATCTATGAAACAACTGGAAAGCTGCCCATGTGTTTTGCCTGCATTATTCAATGTAGGAGTAGCCACTGTCATGTATAGATTGCTCAAGGCCCAATAAGCTTCTTTTACAAGCTCCAATCGCTGCCCGGGCACTTCCTGGTGCATCAGATGCATCGCGATGACCATCCAGCGTTCTTGTGGAAGTTCATACACATTCTTCTCATGATCCGTGGCCAAATAGCGGGTCGCCAGCGTATAGAGGCCAAGGTAGTGGAAAAGCAGATCATTTTCCGGGTCTATAATCTTTTCAAGTTCTTCAATCTCTTCCCTGCTGTATGTCTCAAGGAGATGCGGCGAATAGATGCCCTTTTTTGTCAAGGTATCCAGCAACTGATAAAAACCGCCATATTTCAGGGAAGGTTCAAATCCCCTGTTCTTTCCCGCTTCCCTATACAAATTATCCAAATAGAGCCTGGATGCCAGGAAGGTCCAATCCGGGTTCGCCTCGTCTATGTTTTCCAATGCCTGCTTTATTAGAATTTCTGAAGTTTTACTTGCTGTATCCCCTGGGTTGACTGATTGTTTGGCTTTCTCCATATACCTTTCCGTATCGATAGATAGGCCAGCTGCCGCTTGATTGATTCGCTCGATCAACTCTTCCTGGATGACCGCTTTCTCTGTAATCATGTATATCCTCCTCTGATAGACTTGTTACTGCAGGAGACCGCCCCCAGGGTCCGGCGCAACATAAAAAGCCGCTCACCCTCACAGGATAAACGGCATAAAACGGCATACGTGACCATTGACGTCGGCCGTTTCAATAATCCCGCACCCCGGAGAAATGAAACATGGAGTTACGGCAGGTCTCCTGACTCGTGCTTCCACCTCCAGGGGCCTTCCAACACAATCTTCTTATCAGCAGATTGCATTGTGGCCATTCCCTTTCGTCCACACTTACAGTTGCGGGGGCAGTTCCAGATTCCAACTGGATTCCCTATTAAGGCATCACATGCCACCATAACTCACTACACTACATATAGTATTTTTAATATTAATGATTCACAATATATCGTACCCTAAATTAGCTTATGGGTAAACATATATGCAACAAATACCCTTCCTTAATTCTGAAACCGCTCCAGTCTGGTAAAGAATTCTTTCAGAAAGTCATAGAATACTTTCTCAGTAGGCAGGAGCTGCCGGTCTTTTGGTATAATGACGCCCACCGTCCTTGCCACGTTTGGTTCTCTTACTGGAACCTTAACGGTAGCTCTGGGCAGACTGTCCACCAGTGTAATCTCTGGTACCAGAGTAACACCAAGACCCGCAGAAACCAACCCTTTGATGGCATCAATATCTTCCCCTTCAAAGGAGACTTCCGGATCAAATCCCAGCTGGTTGCAAGCATTGATGATCAATGTCCTAAGGATATAATTTTCCGGGAACAGGATAAACTGGTCGCCTCGCAGATCATTCAAGGTCAAGGATGGCGATTGGGCAAATCGATGGCTTGCCGGCAGAAGAGCCACCATGTTTTCGGTAAACAGAATAGCCCCCTTCAGCTTCTTTTCATTCGTGGGCACCGGCCCAAGGAGGGCCATGTTGATCTCCCCGTTCGTTACGGCCTTCTTCAGTTCATGATAGGACCCCTGTTTTAGTTTGAATTTCACATCGGGGTAACGTTCCCGGAAGCCTGAAACAGCGGTCGGCAGCATGTATGCCGACAGGCTGCTGGGGAATCCGACATGCACTGTGCCTCGCTCCGGGTCGGTATATTCCTCAATCACCTGGGCAGCATCATCGATGGCATGGATAGCCTGTTCCATATGCTCTTTAAATACCCTGCCGATTGGAGTGAGTTTGACCGTTCTGCCTTCTCTGATAAACAAGGAGACCCCAAGTTCCTGCTCCAGGTTGAAAATTTGCCTGCTTACAGCCGACTGGGCAATATGTAAAGCATTGGCCGCTTCCGTCACGTGCTCCCGCTTAGCCACTTCCAGAAAATATTTGATCTGTTTCAATTCCATAGAAAGCACCTCATTTCATTCATCTCAAAAAAGCATTAAAGCAATCTATAATTCATATTGTTGATATCTATCATAACATGTAAAATTAACAGTATATTGTTTCAACTACAAACAAGGAGGTCACAGATGCTATTATGACGAATTTAACGAACGTAGCCCCAGAAAAGAATCAGAAAGTACAGCAATATGTAGACGAAGTCTATTCTAATATTGTAGAAAGAAACCCTAACGAACCTGAATTTCACCAGGCCGCATCTCTAATCTTCAAATCCCTCACCCCTCTTTTGGAGAAGCATCCTGTTTATATGGAGAAAGGTATACTCGAACAGCTTTCAGAACCGGAAAGAATGATCACCTTCCGTGTCCCTTGGGTGGATGACCAGGGGAAAGTGAGAGTAAATCGTGGATTCCGCGTCCAGTTCAATAGTGCGATCGGGCCATATAAAGGTGGATTACGGTTCCACCCTTCTGTAAACCAAAGTATCATAAAATTCCTCGGCCTGGAACAAATTATCAAAAATTCTCTGACAGGACAGCCAATCGGCGGCGGTAAGGGCGGCGCAGACTTTGATCCCAAAGGGAAATCAGACAATGAAATTATGAGATTCTGCCAAAGCTTCATGACAGAGCTTTCCAAGCATATTGGGCCAAACACCGACATTCCAGCTGGCGATATTGGTGTAGGAGCCCGGGAAATCGGCTACTTGTTTGGCCAGTACAAGAAAATGCGCAGCGAATACGAAGCAGGTGTTTTGACCGGAAAAGGACTGGAGTACGGTGGAAGCCTTGCCCGAAAAGAAGCTACCGGTTATGGAGTCATCTACTTCATGAAAGAAGCCCTTAAAGATCGCGGCTTAGCACTATATGGCAGCACTTTGGTCATTTCCGGATCCGGCAACGTCTCCATCTATGCCATGGAAAAAGCAAAGGAACTCGGCGCAAGAGTGGTTGCCTGCAGTGATTCCAGCGGTTATATCGTTGATGAAAATGGAATCGACCTCGATACTATCAAAGAAATTAAAGAAGTGAACAGAGGGAGAATCAGCGATTACATTGAAACACATCCACATGCATCCTTCTATGAAGGCTGTGAGGGAATATGGTCAGTGCCTTGCGATGCTGCTCTTCCTTGCGCGACTCAGAATGAGCTGGACGAACAAGCAGCACATCTGCTAATTAAAAATGGTGTAAAGGCAGTTGCAGAAGGAGCAAATATGCCATGTACGTCTGAGGCAATTGATGCCTTCATCGAGAATAATGTATTATTCGCACCTGCGAAAGCTGCTAATGCAGGCGGAGTTGCTGTCTCTGCTCTGGAAATGGCACAAAACAGCATGAGGCTCAATTGGAGCTTCCAAGAAGTAGATGAAAAACTGCAAAAAATCATGAAAGACATCTACAAAAACTGTGCGGAAGCTGCTGAAGAATTCGGTGCCCCAGGCAATCTCGAAATCGGCTCCAATATTGCCGGTTTCAAAAAAGTGGCTAACGCCATGGTTGCACAGGGAGTTTAATCAAACATAGCTCAGGAAGGATTTCCTCTTTGCGGCGAACGGGTTTTACTCATGCCCCTGAATAGATTTAAGATCGAATTTCATACTTTTTGCCACTCACAAAAACGAGAGCTTACATGTAAGCTCTCGTTTTTGTTTTTTAATTCATCCAAGGACTGCTCTGTCACTCTCCATCTGGGAACCTTTTATGCGTTTAAACTCGTAAAGGAGATCCTCTACCGTAAGCTTCTGCTTTCTCTCTCCACTAGCCTCAAAGATGATCTCACCCTTATCCATCATAATCAAGCGATTGCCAAGGTCCAGAGCCTGCTGCATATTATGAGTCACCATCAAGGTAGTTAATCCTGCTTCCTGGACGACCTCTCCTGTCAGATTCGTAATCAGCTCGGCACGGGAAGGGTCCAATGCCGCAGTATGTTCATCCAGCAAGAGGATGTCAGGCTTGGTAAAGGTAGTCATCAGCAGGGAAAGGGCCTGCCTTTCCCCACCGGACAAGAGGCCGACCTTGGCAGTGAGCCGGTTCTCCAATCCAATATTAAGGGTAGAGAGATGTTCACGGAACAACTTCTTCCGTTTTTTATTCACCCCAAGCCGCAGCCCCCGCTTCTTATTCCGTGAGTAGGCCATGGCCAAATTCTCCTCTATGGTCATGGAAGGGGCGGTCCCGGCCATAGGATCCTGAAATACACGGCCGATTAAAGAAGAACGCTTATATTCCGGCAGATGGACCACCTGTTTTCCGCCAATTAATACATCCCCTACATCCGGTATCAAGGCCCCTGATATTATGTTCATCAGTGTGGATTTACCGGCCCCATTACTGCCTATAACTGTCACAAAGTCACCGGTTTCCAAGGTCAGGTCAATATTCCTTAATGCTTTTTTCTCATCCGGTGTATTTTCATTGAAAGTAATTGATATGTTGCTAAGCTCAAGCATTACGAAACCTCCTTCACCTGGCGTGTAAGCTGATTCCGCTTGGCCAGGCGCCGCTTTTTCTCTTTTCTCACCTGTATCAGCTTAGGTGCCACCAATGCACCAATGACAATGACCGCCGTAATCAATTTCATATCCCCGGTTTCCAGGAAATCGACACGCAGTGCCAAGGTAACGATCATCCGGTAGATGACCGCCCCGAGAATAACTGCCAGAGTTGCCCTGGCTATTGTCTTGGTGCCAAATAATGCCTCCCCGATAATTACAGAGGCCAAACCAATCACAATCATCCCGATTCCCATATTGACATCAGCGAAACCGCCATGCTGGGCGATCAAGCCGCCGGACAGGGCAACAAGTCCATTCGACAGCCCTACTCCCATAATGGTAAGTGTATCAGTATTGGCAGACAGGCTGCGGATCATGCGTTTATTGTCGCCAATTGCCCTCAATGCAAGGCCGACTTCTGTTTTCAAGTAGTAGTCCGTTAGAAATTTAATCAGCAGCGTAACCACCGTCATTACAAGGAAAATCGCCCAGGTAGACGGAAGACGTTCAAGTCCTGTGATGGAGAGCATTCCATTCAGTACGGAATCCAGACCAGTCATTTGCCATACAGATTCCAATTGGGTGAACAACGTAGTCTCACCAAGCATGGATAATGTCGGCTGCCCTAGAATCCTTAGATTGATGGAATATAAAGCGGTCATCATCAATATCCCGGACAGTAAGGCGTTGATCTTCCCCTTGGTATGCAGCACTCCTGTTACACAACCGGCCATAAATCCGGCAACTGCAGCCAGCATTGTTGCCAAGATGGGAGGGACCCCATTTATAATTGAAATACCGGCAACCGCAGCACCGGTAACAAAGCTTCCATCTACTGTAAGGTCAGGAAAATCGAGCACCCGGAAGGTCAGATACACCCCCAAGGCCATCAAGGCATAGATAACACCTGATTCCATTGCACCAAATAACGATATAAACATATTCTCCCTCCCAAGCTAATCATGAAGTAAAAAGATGGGAGCCAGGCTGTACCTGACTCCAACTGTTAAAATTATTCCGTTTCCACCAAATCAGCGGATTCCTCCCACTCGTCCTTCCATTCCACACCCTGCTCCTCGGCACCTTCTTTATTGATAAACAACTGGATTTCCGGAGGATACTCGGGAGGAATCTCGCTTGGATCCTTCTTCCCCGTCAATATTTCAGCAGCCATTTCCCCTGTCCGATAGCCAATTGTATGGTAGTCGATCCCAAAGGTTGCAAATCCACCTTTGGCAAGGGAATCAGGTTCGCCCACAATAAGCGGGATGTCCTGGTCATTGGCAACCCCGACTACACTGTCCAGAGCGGAAACGACCGTATTATCTGTTATGATATAGAAGACATCTGCATCCTCAACAAGTGTGGTAGCTGCCTGTTGCACTTCCGCGGAATTGGCTACTGTCCGTTCTTCAATGGATAATCCAGTACCTTCTGCGGCAGCCTTGACACTTTCCACTTGATTCACGGAGTTCTGCTCTCCGGCATTGTAGATCATTCCCACAGTAGCATCTGGGAAGTTGCTTTCAATAAATTCCACAGTAGCGTCTATTTGTTCCGGATGGAGATCCACTACACCCGTAATATTGTCCCCGGCTTCATCCATCGATGGCACCAGGCCGGCATCCACCGCATCTGTGACCGATGTAAAGAGAATCGGAATTTCCCTGGTTGCCTGCAGAGCGCCAAGTGCACTTGGTGTCGAGTTGGCAAAAATCAAATCGACATTATCAGCGACGAAGCCGTCTGAGATCGGTTTGACATTATTCTGGTCATTTTGGGCACTTTGGAAATCATATTCCACCTCAAGCCCGGCATCTGCCAGCGCATCCTGGAAACCACGGTAAGCCTCATCCAAAGACGGATGCTCCACAATCTGAGTGGCACCAACCCTATAGGTATTCTCTCCCCCGTCCGATTCGCCGGACGTTCCATTTGCAGACTCTTCTTCCGAGCCGCATGCTGATAATATAAACATAGATATAACTGCTATAACACTTAAAAACTTTCTCATCTTCTTCCCCCCTATTAAATATGGTGCCTGAATATTTAACCGTGATTATATCATACTTTTTAACTATTATCGATAATATTCCGAAAAAACTTTTATGATTTATTACATACACGCTTTAAAGTGTTAAAGCAAAAAATAAGTGGACATAGATGTAACAAAGCACTGCCCCGGAGGACAGTGCTTCTGCATTATTTTTTTCTTCTGATACCGATAACTCGGCCTGCTTCTGCAGGTTTTTCATCGGGCATACAGGCTTTGGCAAGATCCTCCACCTGAGTGAAAATCTCGTCCGGAAATGGGCTTGGCCGGCCTGTTGTCTGGTCTATTCCCATCAGCATTTGTTCACTAGTGGCTGCACGTCTGCCATCGGGCCCATATAATTCAAAAAATACATGTGCCCTTTTCGCATCATAATCCAGCATTTGCAACTGAACCTCTAGCGGTTCATCCAACTTCAATTCATTCAAATAGCAAACATGCGTTTCCATTGTATAAATGGTATAACGGTTTTCTTCCCGGAAATCATCGGTAATGCCAATCATTTTCATGAACCGGTCGACTCCCCAGCTGAACACACGTACATACTCCGCATCATTCATATGTCCATTGTAATCCACCCATTCGGGGCGTACTTTTTCCTCAAGAATCACTTTAGCATCTGACATGGGATTCCCCCTTTTTATCTGGATCCTTTGACTGTGGCAGCAGGCCAGTATTTCTCCAGCAGTTCCTGAAGTTCGATCAGGAATTGGTCTCTGCGCTCTTCCAGTTCTTCCATGCTGACATTTTCTGTCTGTTTCTCCGTACCTGTGATCACTTTTTCCGCGAGTTCATCTGTCAATTCGGGAGCTTCCAATTTAGTCCAAGGCAGCTTTAGTGCCGGGCCGAACTGTTCGAGGAGATGGCGCATGCCTTGCTTGCCCCCACCCATATGAAGAGTGAGGAAAGGACCCATCAAAGCCCAGCGCAGCCCAGGTCCGTAGACAATGGATGCATCCACTTCTTCTGTGGTAGCCACCCCATCATTAACAATATGAAGGGCTTCCCGCCATATTGCCTCCATCAACCTGTCCGCTACATGTCCTTCAATCTCGTGTTCAATAATAAGAGGTTTCATATGAAGGCTGTTATAAAAGGACTCTGCCTTTTCAACGAAATTACGCTCAGTCTGCTTCCCGCCGACAAGCTCCACCAATGGCATTAAGTAAACTGGATTAAATGGGTGGGCAACCATTACTCTCGCCGGCTGGATCTCACAGTCTGCCTGCAAGGTGCTTGGCAGAATCCCGGAGGTGCTGGATGCTATGATTGCTCCCTTTGGCGCATGGCTGTCGATCTGGGCAATGACCTGGCGCTTCAGATTTTCACGTTCGGGTACATTTTCCTGGATAAAATCAGCGTCCTTGACTGCTTGGGCCAGATCCGGTTCGAAAGACAGATTATTGATGGAAGCACCTTCAGCTAATCCCACCTTCTCCATGGATGGCCAAGCCTGCTTCACCGCTGCCACTGTACGTTCTTCTGCGGCAGGGTCAGGATCACTTGCTGTCACGTGATAGCCGTTGGCAAGAAAGCGGGTGATCCAGCCATTGCCGATGACCCCAGTTCCTACTACCGTTATATTTTTTATGGATGTCTGTTCTTCTGCTGTCATATTAATCCTTCTTTCCATTAGGTTTTCTGAGGTTCATCTTTTCACGGGCTTCGGCCGGAGACATCACATCGGAACCAAGACTTTGAATAATGCCTACCGCCTTATCCACTAATTGTTCGTTCGTTGCCAGCTGGCCTTTTTTCAAATACAGATTGTCCTCCAGGCCAACCCGGGCATTACCTCCCTGAAGCACGGACTCGGCTACGATCGGCATTTGCATACGTCCGATTCCAAAAGCAGCCCAGGAAGCATTTTCCGGCAGTCTGCTCTTCATATAGGAGATGGTCTCTGCATCGGCATCTGCTCCCCATGGTATCCCCAGGCAGAATTGATACATCGGGCTGCCTTCCACCAATCCTTCTTGAACCAATTGATTGGCAAAGCGGATATGTCCTGTATCGAAGCACTCCAACTCAGGCTTTACACCGCTATCTTTGATAAGCTGGGCCTGTTTCCTCAACCAATCAGTCGGGCTGATGTACACTTGGTCCCCAAAGTTGACACTTCCACAGTCCAATGTACAAATCTCCGGAAGCAAAAGACCTACCGGCTCATGACGCTCTTCCGGTGTCTGCATATCTGTTCCCTCTCCGCCTCGTGCAGGATCGTCCGAGCCTGGCACCCAGTCACCGCCGCCACCAGCTGTTATATTGATGATCACATCTTGATCCGCTTCACGGATTCTTTCCACGATTTCTTCAAAAAGCTTTACGTCATGGCTCAGCTTACCTGTTTTTGGATCTCTTGCATGTACATGGGCGATAGTAGCTCCGGCCTTGGCCGCTTTTATTGCTGAATCTGCAATCTCCTTAGGTGTTACCGGAACATGTGGACTCTTTTCCGTTGTTTCCCCTGCACCAGTTACCGCACAGGATAGGATTACATTTTTATTCATCGTTGTTTTCCTCCATTTTCATCCGAATTTATGTGTTTTGGTACATGATCAAATATTTCTCCGCTTTCAAAGAAGGCAACCAGACGCTTGATCCAGTCATAATAGGACATCCATTCATGCATTTCGCGCAGAATTTCATTTACCAGCTGTTCATCTTCATCAGTGAGGTCGCCCTTGCTCTCTATGTCGTCTATCTTACTTCTTAACCGTTGTTCAAAGTGGGCATTTTTATTTATGGCCTTATTCCATGTGGATGTAAACAAGGAAACAAAGGTCTGATAATAGTCCTGCTCCACTTCATACAGATCTTTGCGCACACCTTTGCGGAAAGCCCGTTCCGCTATATTCAAGTCGATCATCTCCCGGACAACCTGGCTCATTCTTGTTTTGCTCATACCAGTTTCCGCAGAGAGCTCATCTAGTGTCATCGGCCTTCTTTCCATATAGATGATCCCGAGGACACGCCCCACGGTGGCAGACACACCGAAAGACTGCATATTATCAGTAATTTTTTCGATAAACTGTTTTTTCAGCTGTTCCGCTTTTTCACTAGACATACCACTCACCCTTTTCTGTCTTAGCAAACTCTATCATGCTTCAAAAAAATTTAAAAATACCATTTAACCTAGGATTTTTGAGCATACTAAAGGAAATCGAAGAGAGAACTCCATAAACTTTATAAACAAAAAAGTTTATAAAGTTTACGGGGTTGTACCTGGCCATTCCATTTGTTACCATAAGTCAGGCTTATGAAAACCCGCAAACTAGGGGATTTTCGACATGTTTTAACCAATTTATCAACATGAGAACAGGAAAGGAATGGGTAATATATGAATTCTAAACTGATTGATTGGCCCACGTTTATCGGGGCGTTAATCGTTCTATTCAGTGTTGTGCTTCCGTTAATCTTTTTTCCCGAAGCCGGAGCGGAAGTCATCGACACTGCAAACAACTTTATGACTGGAAATTTTGGGGTGCTGTATCTCATGCTGGGGATGGGGGCCTTGATTTTCCTCATATATGTAGCTTTCAGCAAAAACGGCCAAATAAAACTGGGGAACAGAGAGGTGAAGAGGGAGTTCGGCACCTTTTCCTGGGCGGCCATGCTGTTCTCTGCAGGAATTGGCTCCAGTATCCTATACTGGGCAATGATTGAATGGGCCTACTATTATCAAGGTCCTCCATTTGGTGACACGCCGGAAACCCAGCAGGCCATTGAATGGGCATCCTCTTATGGGATCTTCCACTGGGGACCCTTGGCTTGGGCAATTTACACATTGCCGGCACTGCCAATCGCCTACTTTTATTACGTACGGAAAAAACCGGTGCTGAAGATCAGTGAAGCTGTCCGTCCAGTACTGGGAAAATATGTCGACGGACCGGTTGGTGTCATTGTGGACATTCTGTTCATTTTTGGTCTGCTCGGAGGGGCAGGAACGACATTGGCACTAGGTACCCCGATGATAGCAGAAGGTGTGAACGATATGACAGGCATTCCTGTCAACTTGGGACTACAGGCAGCCATCATGCTGTTATGTACCCTTATATTTGCTTTCAGTGCCTACTCAGGGCTCCGCCGGGGTATTCGTGTATTAAGTGATATCAATCTGGTGCTAGCCATCTTTATTCTACTGTTCATCTTCATCTTTGGGCCGACGGTATTCATCAGTGAAACTACTTTTTCAAGCTTTGGGGTAATTGCCGATAATTTCTTCTCTATGTCCACCTGGCTTGAACCAATGGCACATATACCCGGCTATGAAGAAACTGGATTCCCTGAAGCCTGGACTGTTTTCTACTGGGCTTGGTGGGTCGTATATGCTCCATTTGTCGGCTTGTTCGTAGCCCGGATTTCACGCGGGAGGACTATTAAGGAAATGATCCTCGGCACCATGATTTATGGTACGCTCGGATGCATTTTGTTTTTCGGCATCATGGGAAACTTTGGGCTTTACCTGCAGCTGACCGGAACTTTTGATGTAATTTCTTTCATGAATGAAAACGGCGCTCCAGCGGCAATAATTGCCATTCTCCATGAACTTCCGCTGTCTGTGCTGATCGTCCCTATTTTCGTCGTACTGGCCATCTTGTTCCTGGCAACCACCTTTGATTCGGCCTCCTATATACTGGCCGCAGTGGCACAAAGAACTGTCAAAGGCGGAGAGCCGCTGAGGTGGCATCGGATGTTCTGGGCTTTTACCCTAACCATCCTTCCACTGGCACTGATGTTCATCGGTGGGCTGGAGACATTGCAAACGGCAAGTATTGTCGCCGGTTTCCCTGTCATGTTCATCATGCTGCTCCTTGCCTGGTCCTTCATCAAGGCATCCAATGAGGATATCCGAGCTCATAGGAATTATCAGCCGCCGACCATCTATCTGGAACCGCGGGACATTGTAGAACGAAAAAGGGAAAGAAAATAATCCATAGGAAAAGGATGTACGGAGTTATCCGTACATCCTTTTTTATTTATCGCCATCCACATATTTTCCATGATCAGGGACAGCTTTTTCCTTGAACGTCCTGGCCAGTTCAGCCAGTCCCTTCTCCAATTCTTCACCAGTCATCGGCTTCCCATGGCCTGTAGCTGCATGAAGCGGCTTGAGCTCTGCCAGCTTCTTCACTGATTCCTCAGCATCCTCCCAGTTAGGGGTGTAGTATACAGGAGGTCCATTTATCTCTTTTTCCTGTTTGACCACCTCGAACATTTCGTCCTGTTTAACCGTTGTAAAGGCATCTCCAGCGATTAATGTTCTATCCGACTCGCGGAAGAGGGAAACATGTCCTGGCGTATGGCCCGGTGTATGATACCATTTCCAACCTGGCATTTCCGGAATACTACCTTCTTGGGGAAGTTCCTTCACATAACCGCCCAAATCCACCGGTTCATTCGGAAACATCTTTGATAACTTAGCTACTGTCCCTCCGTCCACTGTAGGGTCGGGCTTATCATAGGAAGTCTCGCCGGTAAGATAAGGAATCTCTAATGGATGTGCATAGACACTGACTTTCCACTTTTCCGCCAAATCCGGCAATGCACCGACATGATCAAAGTGCCCATGGGTCAGGATAATTGCGCTGGGTACAGCTCCCTCTCCATACAGCTCTTCTGCTTGTTCAATGATTTTATCTGCAGACCTTGGCATTCCTGCATCCACTAAAACCCAACCATTTTTTTGATCTCGATTTCCGACAAAAAACAGATTTACAATTTGATTGGTATAGCAGTATACATCTTCTCCGACCAAGTGTGTTTTTCCGCTCTCTGTTGATGTGAGAGGCATTACCCTGTCACCATAAGGATTATTTGCCAATATTATCCCTCCATGTTCTTTTTACTATTCTTTTTCCGTAATTCCGATGGTTCAAACACTACCTGCTTACTTCCAAGCCATATAAAATACTCCGCCATCACTGCAAGTGGTTTGGCGGAGTATTTTTATGGCTTTTCCTTTTCACCTCTGCAAACAGGTTCTCCTGTTCATCCGGCGGCAGCGGCTGTGGAGGGACACTGCTCTGCTCGAGTAGAAGGTCAATCCGCTGATTAAGCTGCTGCAATTCCTTCTTGGTAACAGGCTGTGCCTCTTCCTTCAGCACAAATCCGACCTGCCCGTTCGGCTCCAGTGTCGCCCATTGTACATCACTGATCCTGGTTACATTTTTCTCTCGGAGGTTCATCTCCAATTGATCCACCGTAAGCCGAACCTTCCGAAGGTTTCCCTGCTGAATCTGCCCATTTTCTATTAATACTTTCGATTTCCCGGTTATCAGGCTTTCAAAAAAGTCTCCCTTTATCTGGACAAACTCCAAGACGATCAGACTCAGTACCAACACCGCACCGACCCCCAGAGTTACCCAGACATTCTGGCCGGCAACAGGCTGGATTAGCAATGAACCTATACCGATCATGATTACCGTCTGTGCCAGTGTCATCTGGGAAATGGATTTTCTTCCCGCAAATCGCAGGAGGAATGTCCCACCCAGGATAATAACTACAGCTTTCCAAACTAAATCCCATTCCATTAGCCTCAACCCTTATTGTAAGATAGTCTCCTGCTTATTCTTCCAATAATCAGCTGTCTTATTCCCCGGGAAATAGATCCAAACAACTCATTTCTGCCGGACAAGAGCCTTCCAATAAAAAAGTCTGCTCCGATGAATTATCAGAGCAGGCTGTTTAAAAGCATTTTCTATTGATTACTGGGATCCAAGCTTTTCTTGGACAATTCCCGATGCATCATCCATGCCTTGGCATCCAGCCAAGAGAATAACATCATCCTTTCGGGCTCTTCCAATGGATTCATCAATGGAATCAGGCAATTCATCATACAGCTTTACGTTGATTCCCGCCTTGTCCATTACCTGTAGGAATGCATCAAGCTCCTCTTCCGTAACTTTATCCTTTGAAGTCGTGTTAGACACGCTTTTCGTGGCTATAATTTCTTTCAGATTTAGCTTGGCTGCCCATTCAGCAATAATCTCCGCATTATCCCTGTTGATCTCCGGACCTCTTTGACCCCGGATAGCATATACCAGGTGGAGATTAGAGAACTGCATTTCCGTTAAAGTTTCCAGGGTTACTTGAATATTTCCAGGGTTGGCAAAATGATCATCGACGATTTTAAACCGGTCCTCATAGATGAACTCGAACCTTCTCGGAACCCCTTTAAATTCCTTCATTGCCCGTTGGATGTTCGGAATGGAAACCCCGCTTAACAACCCGATAACGATGGCCACCATAGAATTATAAACCGAATGAAGGCCCGGGACGGAAAGCTCGATATCAAATTCCTCCGGCTGATATACCTTGCCATTAGCCTGGAAGCCTTTTTGGATGACAAAAGTAAAGCGAGCTCTTCCTGTACTCAAATCAAGATCTTTGCAGTACGTATGGCCTTCTTTATTGTTGACTCCAAAGCTGATTACCGTGGCTTGGGTCTGGTCGATGAGTGATGCTGAATATTCATCATCCAAATTGAGCACAGCATAGCTGTCTTTCGAGGCACTCGTTATCAGGCTGGATTTAGCCGCAAAATACTTCTCGAACGACCCATGGGTATCTATGTGCTCTTCACTGATATTATTCAGTGTCACAATATCATAGTCCACCGATTCCACCCGGTACATCTCCAATGCAGCGGATGAAGCTTCCATCGTGACATGGGAGACATCATTTTCCACCATCTGCTGTAGGTGATATTGCAGATCCAATGACTCAGGGGTTGTCAACTCTGATGGAATGGACTTTTCTCCATTCTTGATATTGACTGTACCTATCAATCCGGTTTTTAACCCTTCCTGTTCCAGGATGGCGTTTGCCATATAGGAAGTGGTTGTCTTGCCATTGGTTGCCGTAATACCGATCATTTGCATTTTTCTGGAAGGATGGCCGTAAAACTCAGCTCCCAGCTGGGCAAGTGCTTTTCGGGAATTTCCCACACGGAACTGCGGGATATCTATATGGTCTTGTATCTCTTCCACTACCGCCACTTCTGCACCATTTGCCACCGCATCGGCAAGAAACTGATGCCCATCCGTGCTATACCCTTTTACACAGACAAAAAGATTCCCTTTGGAAACTTTCTGCGAGTGATAGGATACCCCTGTCACGTCAATATCATATATAGTGGGATTGTCCAATAAATCAATGGATTTAAATAAATCCTGCAAGTTCATTTTTCTACCTCCTATTCCAGCCGCTATCATAAACAGCAGCCTGGCTCCCAGCTTTTTTATGTAACCTGAAGGCTACTTGCATTTACATCTCTTCCTGATACATTCTTTACTAAACTAAAATTATAGCATATCAAGCTAATAGAATGCCAACACTCCAATTGCCCCCACCCTTTAAGAGAGTGGGGGCAATTTAACATTTATTCATCCTCACACTTGTATCGAAGCCTCGGAACTTACTTATTCATACTGGAGAAGAAATCGGCCAATGGATCATCTTCCTCGGCTCCCTCTTCCGGCTCACCGGTTCCCTCATGAATATCATCCAGAATATCCATCCCGATGTCATCTAAGCCTGGTTCGGCGGTAGCAGCTTCCTCCATCTCATGATCCTCAGAGGTTTCTGGCTGTGCCCCTTCATCATTCCCTTCCGGTTCTTGTTCCTGCAGATAAAGCGCCTGATCAATATCCGTAGTGTTGCTGTTAAGTGAAGCAAGCAGTGTCGTCGCACGCATGGGATCACTTAACAGCTGATATAGGATGGTACCGATCAATGCTTCTGAATGTTCATGCTTCAGCCAGCTTTTCTGCTCTTTCGTCAGCTGTTTTGGCAAAGGGATCGTAATGGTCTCTTTCTCTCTCGAATAGGTCTCATTCACACCCTTTAGGACAAATTGGGCAATCTGACTGGAAAAGTTTCTCCGTTCGGTATCTTTCAATTTCTGCAGTTGCTTCAAGAGGTAATCAGGTGTGTCAGAGGGGACACGAAATGTGATGGTCTGTCCCCGCTCTATACTCTTCTTTGCCATCATCTCACCCTACTTAGCTGATTTTTCTGCGGCTTTTTCTGCACCTTTGTTCTCATTTTTATGCTCGGATTTCGCCTTTTTCTGCACATGGTCCATAATCAGTTTGTAATAGGCGTTGGCCATCATCCAAATGCTTTCCTGCTCATCTTCAAAGAATTCAATATTGAAGCCATCCATTTTATTATTCAAAGCTTTTATATAGTCTTTCAATACTGCCGAACCACCGCCGACAAAGTAACAGATCTCCGACTGGGAATTCTTCTGCCATACATTGCGGAGGAAGCGATACTCTTTCTTCGCCAGCTCTAGAAGAATATGGTCGGTGATATCATGGACATTCGTTCTGCTCCCTTTCACCATGATATGATGACGGTCATTTTTTCTGGTGATAATATCTACCACATCCCGGCGGCTGTCCAACTCAACGCCATGCTTGGAACGGATCTCTTCACGGATCTGTTCGAGGGATTCAGATACACCCAGGTTGAATCCTTGGGCCTTATCATCATCCACATTACGATTGCGGATGACAGCAATATCCGTCGACAGCCCGCCAATATCCTGAATAAGAATCTGCTTGTCAATCAAATCTTTGTTGATCACTTTCAGATCATTGTCCATGATCAAGTTGACATATGCGGCGAACCCTTCCGGATAGACCTTCACTTCATCAAATTTTATATTCACTTTTTTGCCTTGATGCTTTGGTGTAACAAGAAACTCTACCTGATGGACAGAACCGAGCAGTTGGGAACGGTAACCCACGTCTTTCCCTTCTTTTACTTCTCTAAGAGGCAAACCTGTCCCGAGGGAATAATTTGCATCGATGACATTCCCTTTCCCAGGCTGTGCCGATCCATTTGTAACTGCATCCAATGCAATGGCCGTGAAAAGCATTACAAGTGTCTGATCCTCTTCAGACTTGCTGCTCCCTGGATCCAGCTCCTGGGAGTTCGTACTTTTTGTAGCCAGGTTTCCTACTCTATAAACTGCATTGTTGTCCTCCAACGCAGGGGAGTGTATCCGTATATGGATATTATCCATTACATCTTTATCATCCAGTTCCTCTATCCCGATGACGGGACGATCCTCAAAGTCTGGAGCGATGACATTGGGTATGTATAATTCTTTCTCCATTTTTCCAAAGTTTGCTTTTAAGGCATCATTTCCTACATCAACTGCAGCTATTCTCGAATTATTCATTAAACAAGTTCCCCTTCCAATTTAAATAGGTGGTTAATTAATAGAATACTAGCTATGGGTAAAATTAGCAATCACAACTTTTTTGTGTACGAACCAGTGTACATGTACACTTATTATGTGTACAAGAAAACATTTTTGTACCCGTTGATAAAAAAACATGCATACGACTTTGTACACATGTAAACATAATTGTACGCAAATGTTTACTTTTTGTTTACAAGTGTACTAAAAATGTAAACACCGAAAATCCAGCCGAATTTTTCTTTTTTCAACGCCCTCATCTAACTCGCAAAGAATAAAAATTTCAAAAAAGGGTATGCATTAATAGATTAAAAATATAGTTTGGGGATGATAAAAATGGAGATTTTTGAAGCTGTAGTGGCATCTGTGTCCGATTTTCTATGGACATATGTGCTGTCTATTTTGTTATTAGTCACAGGAGTGCTTTACTCATATCGATTGAACTTCTTCCAGCTGCGTATTTTTCCGCATATTTTGAAGAATACAATCGGCCAAGTATTCAAGAAGAATCGACATATGGGCACCATCACGCCTTTTCAGGCATTCACCTCGGCATTGGCATCCACTGCGGGTGCGACAAATATTGTCGGTGTTCCTATAGCTATAGCGTTGGGCGGTCCCGGCGCACTATTCTGGATGTGGCTTGTAGCTTTAATTGGAATGGCGACAAAATATGGCGAAATTCTGCTTGGGATGAAGTACAGAGAAAAGAATGACAAAGGAATATGGGTAGGCGGGCCACAGTATTACATCCGAAAAGCACTGGGTTGGGATAAAGTTGCGACATTATTTGCATTCTTACTGATGCTTGAGTTGATTCCCAGTACCATGGTCCAGTCCAATTCAATATCGACACAATTAGAGGGTACTTTTGGATTTTCTCCAGGTATCACAGGCATCATTGTTGCTATGCTAATCGGTATTATCGTTTTCGGGGGGATCAAGCGAATATCAAAGGTTACAGATAAGATGGTTCCCTTCATGGTAGTTACCTATCTTTTATTCGGATTAATAATAATAGGGATACATATCGATGAACTCCCAGATGCCATTGGGCTAATATTCACGCATGCATTCACCCCAATATCCGCTGCAGGGGGCTTCGCAGGTGCAGGAATTGCCCAGGCTCTGCGTTGGGGAATGGCAAGGGGTCTGTATTCCAATGAAGCGGGTGTCGGTACGGCTCCGATTGCACATGCGGCCGCCCAGACAGATCATCCTTCTAAACAGGCTTTTTGGGGAGTTTTCAGTGTATTTGTCGATACTATTGTGATTTGTACAGTATCAGGCCTTGTAGTTCTTGTAACGGGGGCATGGCAGGAAGTGGGGCCTGAGCAGGCTTCCATTATGATTAGTGTGGCATATGGCAGTGTCTTTGGTGAAACGTTCGGGGGTGCATTCATTGCCATTTTCCTATTGTTCTTCGTCATCACTACCATCGGCATTCTCATATTCTATGGGGAAAAACAAGCTGAATATCTCTATAGCCTGAAAGCAGCAAAGGCTATGCGGATTGTCTACTTGGTTTCCATCTATATTGGGGCGATAGGAGGCTTGCAGTTTATTTGGCAATTGGTAGACGTTATGCTTGCGCTTGTGGTCATCTGCAACGTCATACCGATGATTTTCCTCAGTAAGGAGGTGAAGAGCATCAACGATGACTATATGCATCGCATTTATAGAGGAAATGGCGGAGATCCCAAAGTAACGTTATTCTATAATAGATAAATCTTGTTTAGTGGAGGCTGCCGCTTCGGAAATATGCTTCGCTAAATTAGTTGACTGTTCATCATCTGAATTAAAAGTTAAGTGATGTACAATCCTCACTTATAGCATCAGGGACCGATCATATGGATGAGGGAAGCTTCCCCGGCCGCTAGGGGAGACTCAAGATATAATGGAAAAGGTGCTGGAACAACTGCCCAGCACCTTTCTTTGTGTTTATTAATCTACTTTTCTTCCCCAGTATCTATGGGCAGCCACAGCATCAACGAAGCGTGTTACAAAGCTGTCAGGATCTTTTTCCGTGATGACTCCTTCCTGGTCGGCCATCTCATTCTCTTTAATCAGCTGCTCCCCTTCATGTGTGGCACCTATCGGTTTGAAGTGCTGATACATCTCCTGCAAGTAATAGGAAGCATTCTGGCGGAACTTTTTATCGACCTGGACACCGGCCACAACATAAACAGAATCAAACAGCACAGGATCGGCCGTATCGAACCTTTCTTCCGCTTCCATATCTTTGCCTTTAGCAGCTTTTACCTTCCCCTGTTTGTCGCTGATGATCACAGGCTCGATGCCCTTATCTTCCAGTCCTTCAACAATTTTTTTTACCTCAGAACCGTTGAACCCTTCGCCCAGCAGCACCGCTGTCGTGCGTGTATCAGGTACTTTAGTCGTGTTCTCCTGACTGAGTGCTGGAGAGGCTTTGCTAATCTCGGATCCGCCGCTTTTTGGTGGTGTAACCCCAATATTCTCCGCCACTTCCTGGGCCATCTCCAGATTCACATGGGAGAACATATCCACTACCTGTTGGCGGATGTCCTTACTTTTACATTTTCCAAGCTCAAAGCTCATTGCCTCTTTGATATGTTTCTTCTCAGGCGCACTCATACTATTATAGAACATGGCTGCCTGGGAAAAATGATCTTGGAAGCTTTCACTCCGGGCCTGCACTTTTCTTCCGTCTACTTTTTCCTGATAGTGCTGATAGCCGCCGTCTTTCGGACCGACCGTCGATGGGGTATTGTTCCAAAGCGAGTTCTTATGATAACTTACCTGCCCCTTGTTGATGGTCTGCCTCATAAACCCGTCCCGCTGATTATTATGGAACGGACAAACAGGCCGGTTGATCGGAATCTCATGGAAATTTGGCCCGCCGAGACGAAGCAGTTGGGTATCCGTATAAGAGAAGAGCCTTCCCTGAAGTAATGGATCATTGGTAAAGTCTATGCCGGGTACTACATGCCCCGGGTGGAAGGCTGCCTGCTCTGTCTCAGCAAACACATTGTCAACATTCCGGTTAAGCGTCATCTTGCCGATAATTCTAACCGGAACATCTTCCTCCGGCCAGATCTTCGTAGCATCGAGAATATCGAAATCAAATTTGTGCTCGTCTTCTTCATCGATAATTTGTACACCAAATTCCCATTCCGGGTAATTTCCTTTTTCTATGGATTCATAAAGATCTCCGCGATGGAAATCCGGATCCTTCCCATTGATTTTCTGTGCTTCATCCCAGACAACAGAATGTACACCAAGCTTTGGCTTCCAGTGGAATTTCACGAAATGCCCTTTTCCTTTCTCGTTTACGAAGCGGAAGGTATGTACACCAAAACCTTCCATCATTCTGAAGCTGCGAGGAATTGCCCGGTCTGACATATGCCACATGATCATATGTGCCGTTTCCTGGTTATTGGCTACAAAATCCCAGAATGTATCATGGGCGGAAGCAGCTTGTGGTATCTCATTATGCGGCTCCGGCTTGACTGCATGAATCAAATCGGGAAATTTGATCGCATCCTGGATAAAGAACACCGGAATATTGTTCCCGACCAGGTCGAAGTTCCCTTCCTCTGTGTAAAATTTGGTGGCGAATCCTCGCACATCCCTTGCCAGTTCTCCAGAGCCCTTGGAGCCTGCAACAGTGGAGAAACGCACGAAGACAGGTGTTTTTGTACCAGGCTTCTGCAGAAACTTGGCAGCCGTATAATCTTTCATAGATTCATATAATTCAAATTCCCCATGGGCTGCAAATCCCCTGGCATGGACAACCCGCTCAGGAATCCGTTCATGGTCAAAGTGGGTCATCTTCTCCCGAAAATGGAAGTCCTCCATTAACGTGGGACCTCTTTCTCCAGCTTTCAGCGAAAATTCATCTTCTGAGACCTTTACCCCCTGATTGGTTGTAAGCTCTTTACCTTGATCTTCTGTCCGGAACTGCTCCAGCTGTTCATCCTTACTGTTGCCGTCGACTTTTCGCTTATCCTTCATAAATACTGTCCCTCCTAGAGAGTTATTGGTAAATATCCCCAAGTAGTCTATTCCACCAATAAATATCCTCTAAACACGGAAGACAGCCATTCTTTAAACTTGCTAATCAGAATTCCCCCAATAAATTGCATATACTGGCACGATCTGTTTTATGTCCAACTCTTTTTACAACCCTCCGACTTTATGTATAAAGGGCGTAACCCTCCTTTAGCTACTTCAGCCGGTTTCGGATGATTGGTCCTGCTTGCTTTTCTCCGCCACTTTTTCTTTTTCCTGCATAAATATGTACTCCTTTCATAACATTTGTGATAAGGTCTCTGCGATAGCTGGTTCTCTATGTAATCCATGACTGCATGTTTCACATATCGGCCTATATTTCCGGGGAAATATGAACAGTTTTGAAAAAAAAAGAAATAAGCTTTTTTACTCTCCACTTTGTGGTATGATAGTTCTAAATTCTAGAATAAAATAGTAAAATATACCCATTTATGTACGATGCGAGGAGATGGCTGAAGGTGCTGAAACTGAAGGTCTATATTTTTTCCCTGTTTTGTGTGTCCGCTGTCATTGCGGGGGGCTATGGCCAAATCAATGTAGAGATGTCCATATTCCTTCCTGCCTTTTTCATTTTCCTGTTCTTTTCATTCTTGTACTCTCACACGAACCTGCAGGATAAGAAGGGGAAAGTCACGATCGACTACGGATTAGCTTATGGTTTGGCTTTTGTCCTGTTTGCAGGCCCCGCTGGTGCATTCCTCTTTGAAACGGTCTACCGTTTCCTCCAATTTTCGTACCGATCTATGAAGAAAACTGGGGACAAGGACGAATTATTGCATACCTTTTATAACATAGGGGCATTCAGTTTATTCCATTCGGCTGGATATTTCTTTTTTTACATGCTGTATCCTATAGTGGAAGGGCTACCATTCGGTTTTTGGCTGCTGCTCGCCACTCTAGTGATATTCCAATCCATCCTCTCCGATACCTCTCTTGCTGCTGTCCTTTACATATCCGGAGAAATTAACTCAAAAGAGGAGATAGCCGACTTCTATAAGAGCCGAAGCCTTTTGGATATGGGGAAAACTCTCTTTTCCAATGGACTTCTTGCAATCTTTCTGATCGGCGGGGATTTTGATATGGTAATCGCCCTGTTTCTGCTTAACTATATGGTTACCCGCTCCCTCATCCTCAAATCGCAGACGGTCCAGCATAAAATCGAGCGGGATAAATTCGAAGAGATGGCTTATACCGACTACCTCACGAAGACCTATAACCGGGCATATATGAGCAAGGTGGCAGACGAGTTGAGAACTGTTCGGGAACACGTCGCCGTGGTAGTCGCCGATATTGATGACTTCAAACGAATCAATGACACGTTCAACCACCATGTTGGCGACCAGGTCATCCGCCATGTCGCCGATACGTTTACAGCCTTTCTGCATCCCGGAGATTACCTCTTCCGCAGCGGCGGGGAAGAATTCACCCTTTTTCTGCGAGGGAAAAGTTATCAGGAATGCATGTCTCTGATGAAAGAAATACAGCTTTCCATTGGACAAACACCCGCTAAAGCCGATTATCATTCCGAGGATCTCTCCATCTACCTAACCTGTTCTTTCGGCATGTTCTTCTTCGAAACGAACTGTGGCACTGACATGAAGAATGCCTATATCCGGGCAGACGATCTGTTGCTGCATTCCAAAAGTATCGGAAAAAACCGGCTGAGTGCTGAAGACTCCACGGCTTCACTGGCCACGTCGGGGATTAAACGGGCAGACGAAATTTTACCCGAAAACCTGCCAAATTCGTCGTGAAATATGTTAAGATAGCCTTGCATTAAAGGAGGCGATTCGCATGCATAAAAACAAAGGAATTCTTTTCGTGTTAATTGGTGCGGCAAGTTTCGGTTTTACTCCGATATTTGTAAAAACCGCATTTGCCAGCGGCTATTCACTGGGTCAGCTTAATATCGCCCAGATGGCTGTTGCCTTTTCCTTTTTATGGATCATTGCTGTCGCCCGTCGATCCAGTTTCAAGGGACTCAGTAGAACGAATACCATTAGACTGCTGATAACCGGTGCATTTGTCGGTTTAACCAGTGTCTTTTATTACGGGTCCATTCAATATCTCCCCGCATCTTTGGCAATTATCCTGCTGTTCCAGTTTGTCTGGATCGGGATCATCTTCGAGTGGGTCTTCTCTAAAATAAGGCCGACCATCCTGACATTGGGCGCTATTTCTCTGATTCTTACCGGGGTGTTCCTCGCTTCCGATGTCATCGGAGGCACCATTCAAGATGTCCCTATTATCGGTGTGGTATTGGGACTCCTTTCAGCATTCTCCTATGCCGGCTTCATCTTCTTTAGCGGCAAGGCTGCTACAACAGTCGATCCATGGATCAGAAGTGCCATTATGGTGACAGGTTCGCTTGTATTAGTTCTAGTTCTTTTCCATGGCGACCTGGCTTCCGTACCTTCTGGAGGAGCCGGTTTATGGCTGCTGGCCTGCGGTGTAGGCCTGTTCGGTGCTGTACTGCCACCTTTGTTCTTTGCATTGGGAGCACACCAAGTCCCAGACGGTCTCGCCAATATACTGAGCTCAGTGGAGCTTCCTGTGGCAATCATCTCGGCCAGCCTGATTCTTTCCGAAGAAGTCACCGTGCTGCAATGGGGAGGCATTCTCCTGATTCTCGGAGCGATTGTGTTGAATGAGCTCGGAAGCATGAGACTGAGATACAGGATGAAATAGCCTAAGCTGAAAGACAGCAAAGGACAGTGCCATTGGCACTGTCCTTTGCTTTTTGTATAAACTATTACGGCCTGCAAATCGCTTACCACAGGACGGAAATCCATATATAGATGCTTTTTTTATCTACTATACCACTTTAGATCTAGCCGGCTTCTTTTGTTTCTTGATCTGTTTACTGCGAAGCTGGCCACAAGCTGCATCAATATCTGCACCATTCTCCCAGCGGACACCACAATGGATCCCATAGCTCTTGAGTGTTTCAAAAAATGCCTGGATAGTCTCCGACTGGCTGCGCTGGTACTGATTATGCTCATCGACCGAATTGTACGGAATCAAATTGACATAGGCCAAATGCTTATGGTTCTCCAGCAGTTTGGCAAGCTCTCTGGCTTCCTGTTCATGGTCGTTTACATCCCTTAGCATGATGTATTCATAGGTGATCCGCCTGTTTGTCTTCTCCAAATAGTACTCAATGGAATCCATCAGCTTTTCGATTGGGAAGGCCTTGTTGATTTTCATGATTTGCGAACGCAATTCATTGTTCGGTGCATGGATGGAAATAGCCAGGTTGACCTGTGTCCCCTCATCTGCGAAGTCACGGATCTTATGGGCAAGCCCGCTGGTAGAAACCGTGATATGACGGGCACCAATGTTCAGCCCTCTATCATCATTGACAACATAAATGAAGTCCATCAGATTATTATAATTGTCAAATGGTTCACCAATTCCCATCACAACGATATGGCTGACTCGCTCCTCTTCTCCTTTGGCATCCAGGTGCTTCTGTACATTCATGATCTGCTCCACGATTTCTCCGCTGGACAGGTCACGGCTCTTCGTCAGCAGCCCGCTTGCACAGAAGGAACAGCCGATATTACAGCCGACCTGTGTAGTCACACAGACACTTAGTCCATAATTGAACCGCATGAGCACTGTTTCAATCAAATTTCCGTCTGCCAGGCGGAATAGGAATTTAATGGTTCCATCCTTTGACTCCTGCTTGATTTCCTCGCCCAATGTATGCAGGACAAAGTTCTCCTCCAGCAGGGTGATTGTTTCCTTATTTACGTTCTTCATTTCCGAAAACTCTGCGACCCTTTTTTTATAAAGCCAATTCCAGACCTGGTCAGCACGGAATTTCTTTTGGCCGTTTTCCACCAGCCAATCCGTGAGCTGATCATATGTCAGTCCGTAAATGGATGTTTTATTCATCATATACCTTCTTTCAATGCTTATTGCTATCTTACATATTACTTGATGTCAAGCTTTGTGGCAAATGGTTTTTAAAGGAACCCCCAATAGAATCGGCAGCAGCTCAATATTCCCTCCCCCCCTTTTATAAGAATGGTTGGTCTTGAGGTGGGAAGCATAGACGTAACTACAAGCTGAAAAATGGACGTTTATCTGCAGACATCGTATCATTTCCATTAAGATACCTTTAAAGGAGTGAGAAGCAGTGACTTCTGAACATATAAGAAAGTTTAACCAAATTCCCCTCTCCGTACTCGATTTGGCGCCAATAAAAGAGGGAAGCAATCCGGGGGAATCCTTCAAAGAAAGTGTGGCTCTTGCACAGCATGTGGAAAAGCTTGGCTTTAACCGCTACTGGCTCGCGGAGCATCATAATATGCCGGGGATTGCCAGTTCCGCTACATCTGTATTGATCGGCCACATTGCCGAGAATACGGAGCGTATGCGGATTGGCTCTGGAGGAATCATGCTGCCGAACCATGCAACACTGGTTATTGCAGAGCAATTCGGCACACTTGAATCCCTCTTTCCAGGCCGTATCGACCTAGGGCTCGGCCGCGCCCCGGGCAGTGACCAGGCAACAGCCTATGCCCTCCGCCGTACACTGAACACCGGACCGGAAGATTTCCCGATGCAGGTTAACGAATTGCAGGATTATTTTGCTGATGAACCTGTATCAAGAGTGAAGGCAGTTCCCGGACAAGGGCTCGACATTCCTATCTGGCTGCTGGGTTCCAGTGATTTCAGTGCAAGGCTTGCAGCACAAAAAGGGCTGTATTTCTCATTTGCCAGCCACTTTGCACCGCAATACACCATCCCTGCACTCCAGCTGTACAGAAAGCATTTCCAGCCGTCCGATACGCTTAAGAAGCCCCATGCCATGGTAGGAGTAAACGTTATAGCAGCGGATACCGAAGAAGAAGCAAGATATCATGCCTCCTCCCTGCAGATGAGCTTCCTGAACATAAGGAAAGGGAAAAATACCAAGCTGCAGCCGCCTGTTGAAAATATGGACGATGTATGGTCACCAATGGAGAAAGCAGCCGTCCAAGAATCCCTCGACCCTCGAACCACCATTATCGGCACCAAGGAGACAGTACGAGAAGGCCTGCTCAATTTCCAAAAGGAAACAGAGGCTGACGAAATGATCATCACTTCGCAAATTTATGACATGAAAGCCCGTCTGCGTTCCTACGAGATCATCGGGGAACTGATGGAATAGTAAAAAAAGCGCCGCAACTTGAAATGCGGCGCTTTTTTATCTCTTTCCTTTTTCTCTCTCTATCATCTCTTTCAATTCCTTTAATTCTTCATGCACTTCTTCCAGCTTGACATCCGTCGGGTTGGGGTGCTCGTCCCGTGCCGCTTCCTCCACACTGTTGACAACAACACCGACAAACAAGTTAATGATGACAAAGGCACCGATAATGATAAAGGTTACAAAATACCACCAAGAGGACGGAACTTCTGCCAATATTGGCCTCATGACACCACTTGCCCATGATTCCAATGTGATAACCTGGAACAGCGTAAGGAAGGAATCATGCAATGTGCCAAAATACTCCGGTGCAACCGATTGGAACAGCATCGTCCCGATCACCGCGTAAATATAGAAAAAGATTCCCAGAAGCAGCATGATGGTCCCCATGGACGGAATGGTCAGCAACAGTGCGTTCACCATACGGCGCAGTGACGGGATAATCGATACAGCGCGAAGTACGCGGAGCACACGGAGCACCCTTAGAACTGTAACATAATGGCCGCCAACAAAGAGATGGCCGCTCGCAACGATGACAAAGTCAAAAACATTCCAAGGGTCTCGGAAAAAGGAACCGATCGTCCTGCTGCCGATCAGCCTGATAAGTATTTCAATCGTAAATATCCATAAGAGAATCTGATCTACTATGTAAATCCATGACCCATAATTTTCAGCAATATACGGGTATGTTTCCAACCCTACCAATACTCCATTTATTAAAATAAGGACAAAAATCGTGTTTAAAAAATACGGATGTGCCGCTAGTTTTCCGGCATTCACTCTTAAACTACCCATTAATCAAGACATCCTCCTCCATTTTCCTATATTTTACTGGGTATCCACTCGTTTGTCATCTCTCGTTTCCCTTCAAACTGTCAGATTATCCTCTGCAATTGTTTTATTTTGCGAAGAAGGTGGAACGTTAAGAGAAACAAGGCGAGAAAGGAAATGATCTTAATGAATAACCAATATTTCCCTGATAACTATGAGGAGTCGCGGGCAGTTTTCCGTGACTTTTTAGGAAAAGTGAGGGCGAAATGGCCCCAAGCCAGAATGACATCCAAGATAATCGGCAAAGAGACGGACAACACAATCGATATGATATTCTCTGAAGCAAATGTGGAAAATAAGAAAGTCGTTTTTCTATCCTGCGGGGAACATGGAATTGAGGGATATGCAGGCGCCGCCTCCATCCACCTGTTTGTCGAAGAATTGATGGAGGATGTGAACCCGGATGACACCGGCATCTGCCTCATCCATGCCATCAACCCATGGGGAATGCGTCACTTCCGCAGGGTAACGGAAAACAATATTGATTTAAACAGAAATTACATCTATAATCGATCCGCCCTTCCAAAGGATATTAACAAACATTATGAAAAAGCAGAGGAACTATTCAATCCTTCCGGCCGAATTAAAGATCTAGATAAAGAAAAGAAAGAGCTTTATAAACAACTGACGAAAGGTATTTTCCAAGAAGGGTATGGCGGGTTGAAAGAAGCCAAAAAAATGGGGCAGTACGAGTTCAAAAAAGGTGTATATTACGGCGGCAATGCAGCCGAAGAGAACGCTATCTTCATGAAGCAGATCCAGCAGGACCTCCTCGGCAAGTTCCAACGGATCATCCATATGGACTGGCATACGGCACTGGGACCGACAAACGAATTGACCATGGTCCTGCCTGAAAAAGATGAACGGACAACAGACTATATTAAAGAGACGTATGGAATGAAAAATGTGGTTAGATCCTCTGGTGAAAATATAAAAGGAGATTCCCACCACCACTTCTATATGGTACAGGAAGATTACCCGAACACCTACCTGTTCTCCGCCCTATTCGAATTCGGCACCTTTGGGGAAGGAAAGAAAGCCGAACTTCGGGAACTGATGACCATTGTATTTGAAAACCAGCTCTACTGGGAAGGAGCAGAAAGAGAGGAAGACCGAGAGTATATCCTCGATGAAATGAAAGCCATGTTTTACCCTCAAGAACAGGAATGGCGCGAATCAGTGCTAAAGGAAGCAAGACAAGGACTCCAATCTGTGCTGAAAACAGAAGGGATCATTTAACAGCTATCGTCCAACCCAGATCAAGGCTGGTCCATATAATGGGCCAGCCTTGATCTGAGGCGAATAGAAGACTTCAGGGATATCCCGGCCCTACCGCTGATATCCCTGCTCTCCTGGCGATATTCTCTTCCTTCAGCCGATAACCTCGCTCTACCGCCGATATCCCTTCTCCCCTAACGATATCTGCTGATTCTGCGCACCCGGCGCCTGCTTATTATCAAGCATTCTCGCCCATAAGAAAACTGCCTCCACGGGGGAGGCAGTTTTCTCACGACTTATTTTCCTGCTTTTACACTTGCTGCCACTTCAATGGTGCGTTGTGCCTGATGTTTTACTGCGGCTTCCACGTCTTCTACCATTTTTCCATCTTCTCCCTGAGTCACACTGGTTCCATATGGGTTGCCGCCAGCGCCGAACAGTGCTTGGTTCGTATAGCCTGGAGGGACAATGATTGCTCCCCAGTGCATCATACTGGTGTATAGGGATAGAACAGTAGCTTCCTGTCCGCCATGTGGGTTGGAGGCAGAGGACATACCGCTTACCACTTTATTAATAGTTTTTCCGGATCCCCATAGGCCGCCCTGCATGTCTAAGAATTGCTTCATTTGTGCAGCGACGTTCCCGAATCTAGTTGGGGAGCTAAAAATAATGGCATCTGCCCATTCTATATCATCGGAGGTAGCTTCCGGAACATCCTTTGTAGCATCTACATGCTCCCGCCATGCCGGGTTGGAATCGATTGCTTCCGGCGGCGCCAGTTCAGGTGCCTTTGCTACTCTTACTTCCGCTCCTGCCTCCTTGCCTGCCTCTTCTGCCCATTTAGCCAGCTGGTAGTTTGTACCTGTGGAACTATAATAAATAATCGCTAATTTCACTTCTGCCATTTCCATTTCTCCTTTGCTTGGTATTTATTCCATATTTATCAGTTTCCCTTCATATCAGAAATTTATTCCTCATAATTAGTGTCATTCCGTATTTTTCATCCCAGAATGAACCGCCTCATTTCACTGCCGACAATTCTTGCATTTTGAGTGGTTAATAGAATCGATTTTTGTTAATCTAATAGGGGGATTAAACGCTTCATAAGTAATTGATAACCATGTTGGGGGTAATTTCATGAAAAGGTTGGTTGTTTTAGGCGGTGGCTATGGCGGCCTGAAAATCATCTATAGTCTACTCGAACAGCAGCTTCCTGAAGACGTAGATATTACATTGGTCGACAGGAATCCGTATTTTTCCGTCAAAACAGAATTTTACACAATAGCTGCAGGGACTTCCGCGGACAAGGATGTGCGGCAGAATTTCCCGGATGATAAACGGGTGCGTTATATCTACGGGGAAATAAGCAAAATTGACACCGAAAATGAGCAAATCCTGATTGAAGATAAAACAGACCCAGTGCCGTATGATTACCTGGTTATCGGCCTGGGATGCGAAGATAACTATCATGGTATACCCGGTGCAGAGGAATTCACCGAGAGTGTCCAGACATTCCAACAGGCTCGTCTTGCCGGTGCAGCTGTCGGTAATTGCAAAGCCTATGGCAAAGTTACCATCGTCGGAGCCGGGTTGAGCGGCATTGAAGTGGCCTCGGAGATCCGCGAAAGCCGCAAGGACCTCAATATCCGGCTGCTGGACCGCGGGGGATCCGTCCTGAAGGCATTTGACCAAAAAATTCAGGATCACGTTGCAGACTGGTTCAAGCGGCATGATGTTGACGTGCTACATCACGCCGATGTGGAATATGTTGAGGAAGATGGCGTCTGCAATAACGGTGTCTGTTACATTAATGATGTGACGATCTGGACGGCTGGCGTACAGCCGAATTACTTGGTGAGGGAGCTGCCATTTGAAAAAGACAATCAGCAGAAGGTTGTCCTCAATGAATTTTTCCAAGTTCCGGAACAGCTGAATGTTTATGTCGTAGGTGACTGTGCCTCTTCAGAATTCTCACCTAGCGGCCAGCTTGCCGGACAACAGGGTGAACAGATCGCTGATGTCCTATCTGCTGTCCTTAAAGGAAAACAGCCGAAAAAACCAAAACCAATTAAGCTCAAAGGTACGCTCGGATCTCTCGGGAAGTCAGACGGCTTTGGTGATATGATGCACAAGCCTGTAACAGGATTGCTGCCTCGCCTGGCGAAATCCGGTGTACTCTGGTTGAATAAACGACATTAACATTTATTTTACTCAATAAGTAAACCGCACTTTTTTTCGAGAAAGTGCGGTTTTTGATTGCGCAACCTTAACATAATCTTCATGGGAGATTCATCTTCACTTAAAGGTTTTCTTGTAGGATTGTAATTAGAAAGGCATATGGCGTGGGGGGTGCACAATGAGATTTCTTGCTAAAGTAAGTGTCTGTCTTATTGCTGTCCTTTTATATACCATATAAGCTTTTCTTGTTTCTTAGTGTCTCGAATGGTTTCAATTTGCCCTCTTGGGAAGGACTGTGGAACTCTCTGCAGCCTTCTTTTTTTGTCCATCGATACCCTCTAGACAGCCTTAGCAAAGAACAGGAAAAGGGATACGAATCGACATGCGATTGTATCCCAAGGCTTACTCAATCTATAAACTCATTCTTCCTATTATCCCATAAGTGCTGACATGATTGCTTTCTGGGCATGCAGCCTGTTTTCTGCCTGTTGGAAAATCACCGACTGCTTGCCATCGATCACTTCGGCAGTTATCTCTTCACCTCGATGTGCTGGAAGGCAATGCATGATGACTGCATCACTCTTGGCTGCGGCACATAAACTGCTGTTCACTTGGAAACCTTGGAATGCCTGTTCCCGGATCTTCTGCTCATCTTCCTGGCCCATGCTAGCCCACACATCCGTGTAGATGGCATCTGCCTGGCCAACAGCTTCGCGGGGATCCACGGTTACTTCTACACTGCCTCCAGCCGCTGCAGCCAGCTGTTTTGCCTTATCGGTAACTTGCGGCTCTGGCTGATAGCCCTCCGGTGCCCCTATACTAATATCCATCCCCATAATGGCGGCGCCTAGCATCAGGGAATGGGCCATATTATTACCATCGCCGATATAAGCCAGCTTTTTGCCTTCCAATCCACCCTTCACTTCCTGGATGGTTTGCAAATCAGCCATCACCTGGCATGGATGGTAGGCATCCGTTAAACCGTTGATCACTGGAATGCTTGCATGTTCGGCAAGCTCCTCTACCAACTCGTGGGAGAAGGTTCTGATCATGATTCCATCGAGATAACCGGAGAGCACTTTTGCTGTATCGGGAATAGACTCGCCCCTGCCGATCTGCAGATCATTAGAATTGAGGAAAAGCCCCATACCGCCCAGCTGATAGACCCCGGCTTCAAAAGAGACCCTTGTTCGTGTCGAAGATTTCTCAAAGATCATCCCCAGGGTCTTTCCGTCCAGTGTTTGCACCTTCTGCCCCTGATGATGCTTCTCTTTCAGCTGTCGGGCGAGATCCAGGATGTATTCCAGTTCTTCTTTTTTATAATCGGCAAGTGTGAGAAAATCACGTCCTTGCAGTCTTTGTTCAATGCTCTGCTCTTTCTCCAGCGTCCCCATTTGTACTCCCTCCTCAGCTTATAATGCTGTCTGACCGGTTATTTTTTCATGTTCTTGAATCCATTGGTCTGTCTGGCCGAACAGCTGGGAGGCTTTTGTCAATTGTTCCTCCACACGGTTCTTGGCAGTTCCTCCTGCCACATCTCGGGCATTTACCACTGTTTCCGGCTTCAACACATCAAAAATATCTTCTTCTATCAACTCGGAGAATTCCTGGAATTCTTCGATACTCATATCCAGCAGGTACTTATCCTGATTAATACAATGCAGGACCGCCTGCCCCACCACTGCATGAGATTCCCTGAAAGGCATTCCTTTGCCGACCAGATAATCCGCCAAATCGGTGGCATTGGAGAAATCACTGCGCACTGCCTGATACATCTCCTGTTGTTTCACCTTCATGGTTTCAAGCATAGGGGCAAATAATCCAAGCGCCCCCTTCAGTGTTTCCACTGTATCGAACATGCCTTCTTTATCTTCCTGCATGTCTTTATTATAGGCTAACGGCAATCCCTTCAACGTAGTCAGTATCCCTGTCAGATGGCCGTATACACGGCCTGTTTTTCCGCGTACAAGCTCTGCGATATCCGGGTTCTTCTTCTGCGGCATCATGCTGCTCCCGGTAGAGAAGGCATCATCCAGTTCAATAAAATTGAATTCTGCACTGGACCACTGGATCAACTCTTCACAAAGTCTGGACAAATGCATGGAAACCATCGAAGCATTGGCTAGGAATTCCACCACGAAATCACGATCACTCACCGAGTCCAGGCTGTTTTCCGTAATACCGTCAAAGCCAAGCTGCTCTGCCACATATCCACGGTCGATCGGGAAAGTAGTCCCCGCCAAGGCTCCTGCACCAAGCGGGGATTTGTTCACCCGTTTCCAGCTATCCTGAAGCCGCTCTACATCCCGTTGGAACATGAACACATAGGCCATCATATGATGGGCGAACAGAACAGGCTGGGCCCTCTGCAAATGGGTGTACCCCGGGAGGACGGTATCCATATTGGCCTTCGCCTGATTTGTCAGGGATCTCTGGACATCCAGCAGCAGTCCATTGATTTCCACCAATGCCTGCCGGAGATACAGCCGCATGTCAAGAGCGACCTGATCATTCCGGCTCCGGCCGGTATGAAGCCGCCCCCCTACAGGACCGACTTCCTCCGTCAGAAGCTTTTCGACATTCATGTGAATATCCTCATGCTCCTCAGAAAGCTCCGCCTCACCCTTCTCGATCTTTTCGGCAACCTTCTTCAGGCCTTCCGCAATAGTATCGGCATCTTCCGCCGAAATAATTTCACATTTCTTCAGCATGGCGACATGGGCGAGGCTTCCGTTGATATCATGCTTAGCAAGTTTTTTATCGAAATGGATAGAAGCATTGAATTCATCAACTAGCTGGTTTGTTGGTTTTGTAAAGCGTCCGCCCCAGAGTTTCATTGGTTCACAGCGTCTTTCGTATCAAATTTCACCTTTTCAAAGGTATCGGCTTTATCCTCATTATCCTTGTTTACAGAGGAGTGTACCTGGGTAGGCAGTCCCCAAAGCTTGATGAATCCTAGTGCTGCTTTATGATCAAAGGCATCCTCTTTTGCATAGGTAGCCAGATCAAGATCATAAAGGGAACTGGAAGACTCACGGCCGACTACTTGTGCATGGCCTTTGTACAGCTTCACTTTTACTGTTCCGGATACATGCTTCTGTGTTTCCTTGATGAAGGATTTAAGAGCTTCTGTCAGCGGGGAATACCACAGTCCGTCATAGACAGTCTGAGCTAGCTTCTGTTCTACTGTCGGCTTGAACTGGGCTACTTCCCTCGGCAGTGTCAGTGCTTCAAGTTCCTGATGGGCAGCGATCAAGGTAAGTGCAGCCGGTGCTTCATAAATCTCCCGGGATTTGATGCCGACAAGACGGTTTTCCACATGGTCAATCCGTCCCACCCCATGTTTACCGGCAATTTCATTCAGTTTCAGAATCAGGTCTTCCATAGGAAGTGCCTCCCCGTCAAGGGAAACAGGTTTACCCTGTTCGAAGGTGATTTGTATTGTCTGTGGTTCGTCTGGTGCTTCGACTGGATCTGTTGTAAGCTCATAGGCTTCCTTAGGCGCTTCCTGCCAAGGATCCTCCAATACGCCGCATTCGTTGCTCCGTCCCCAGAGGTTCTGGTCGATGCTGAATGGATTATCAAGATCGATTGGAATAGGAATACCGTGCTCTTTCGCATAATCGATTTCTTCTTCCCTGGACATTGCCCATTCACGTACAGGAGCAACAATCTCCAGTTCTGGGTTCAACGCCGTGAAGGCCACGTCGAATCTTACCTGGTCATTTCCTTTGCCGGTACATCCGTGAGCCACCGCAACGGCTCCTTCTTTCTCGGCAATGGCAGTCAGAATTTTAGCGATCAATGGACGGGACAGAGCAGAAATCAACGGGTATTTCTGTTCATACAATAGATTAGCCTGCAATGCAGGAAGTACATAGTCTTCTGCATACATGGATTTCGCATCTACTACGTAAGATTTAACGGCCCCTACATCAATGGCTTTATTCTTTACAAACTCCAAGTCCTTTCCTTCCCCAACATCTAGAGCCACCGCGATTACATCATAATTATATTTATCTTGAAGCCATTTAATTGCTACAGAGGTATCAAGTCCTCCGGAATATGCTAAAACGATTTTATCTTTACTCATTTGAAAAGCTCCTCTCACGTTTTCTATCGATATGAATTATTATGCATTACATTGTATAATAATTCAACCCTAAATAGGAATTTTTTAAAAATTATTTTCTGCTAAACAACCGGCTCCCAACCAACTCCCTCTTCAGATTAATGTCTTTTTCCAGTCGTTTTCAAAAAAACCGGCAGCATTCCATGTAGAACACTGCCGGTTGCATTTCTAATCCCTATTGATCTTTTTTGCTAATGTATTGATCGATTTCTTCATCACCATGTGTACTGCTGTTCTTGTATGGGCTTTTCCGTCCGTTCCGATGTTCTCCATGATTCTCATTTTCCTTGAACTGCCTGTTCGGCCCCTTTTTCTCTTCTGCCATGTCCACCATGCCCCTTTCCTTTTTTTCTTAGCTTTGCTGAAAGGGAGGAAGTTTATTCAGACGGTGTCTCCGTATTTTCTGCCCAGACCAATGAGCAACAGAACTATTCCCAATAATGTAGCACTGCTTGAGGCAAATGGCAGGCCGAACAGCTGGGATGAGGCCCCCGAGAACATCGATCCTGCGACAGAACCCAGAGAGAAGAAAGCATAAAAGATCCCGTATGCCTTCCCCCGGTCCACTTTGGATGATACCTCTGACACGATCTGGTTCATCGAGGGAAAGACCATGGCAAAGCCGATACCATATACCGCCATCAGCAGGAAGCCGAACCACAGGGCAGCCGTATGGTGCAGCAGCAAATGGACCACGCCGATAATCACCAGTCCTCCTATAACCAAACGAATTGGCCGCACCCTTTCAAAAATAAGATTTGCCGGCGTGACAAAAATGATGATTGCCACAATGCCAAAGGTACTTAGCAATATACCTGTCGTACTCGAATCCAGACCCAGTTGGCCAACCTTGACAGGAAGGGCAAATGCCAAGGTGCCGTTGCTCACCATAAGGGCGAATGCAGCCAACGAGGCCTGAACCAAAAGTGGCTGCTTTAATAATGAAACAAAGTGGGAAAAGGAAACTTTATTCCGGTCCCCCGCTTTAAAGGACTCTTCTATAAAGAAGGAGATCAATGCAGCAGAAAGCAAAAATAGTATGGCAACCATCCAGAAAACATAATCAACCTGTGCTCTTGCTGCCATGATTCCTCCTACTGCAGGCCCGGCAATAGCAGCAATCCCGATGCATGCCCCCGTCCATGCCATCGTTCTCCCGCGGGATTCCTGTCTTGTCTGATCCCCAATATAGGCAAAAGCGGCCGGAATCAGCACTCCTCCTGCAATCCCGTGTATAAATCGGATAAAGAACAGCTGTTCCGGTGTATCGGCGAAGGGATAAAAGAAAAGGATAACCGCCCCGGACAGCATCCCGATAAACAGAACTTTTTTCCGGCCAAATAAATCAATCCAATGGCCTCCGAAAATGTTTGCGATCAAATTGGTAAACGAATAGACAGCCACAATCGCACCAGCCATAAAGTGAGTTGCCCCCAGCTCCATGGCATAAGGTGTAATGATCGGCAGCTGAATGAATGTATCCAAAAATGAAACGATAATAACAAAATATAAAATCTTTACCATAATGCATCCCTCTTTCTCATTTCTATTATACTACCCAGAGGGCTCCTGATCCCTGAACATTTTTGTGACAATAATCCTAGTTAAAATTTACATAGACTTTACATTACGCTTATATCTCCTTAACAATCAACTACTATACTAGCAATTGAGGGCAAAAGGCCCAGAAAATTTCAGAAGTAGAAAAGGGGAGGACAACACATGAAGCTGAAGAAGTATTTACTGCTGGTAGCAGCAGCCGTAATGGCAATCGTACTGGCAGCTTGTGGTGGAAGCGGAGATAGCACAGAAGACGCATCAGCAGGGGAATCCGCAGCAGGAGCAAATGGAGAAGAAACAAGTGAAACAGAAGCAGAAGCAGATCTCGAAGGAAGTGTAGTTATTGATGGTTCCGGTACGGTCTATCCATTAATGGCTAGACTTGCCGA
Source organism: Virgibacillus sediminis (assembly GCF_042643265.1). Classification (NCBI taxonomy): domain Bacteria; kingdom Bacillati; phylum Bacillota; class Bacilli; order Caryophanales; family Bacillaceae; genus Virgibacillus; species Virgibacillus sediminis. The sequence continues at coordinate 207,110 of NZ_JBHRRZ010000017.1, forward strand.
AGAATATATGATCAATGAACAGCCACAGGTTTCTGTAGAAGTTAGCCGTGCAGGGACAAGCGCAGGATTTGAAAGGTTCTTGCAAGAGGACGGTACGGATTTCAATAACGCCTCCCGCCCTATTAAAGATGAAGAACTGGCAAAAGCGGAAGAGCTTGGGTTCGAACCGATGGAAATGAAATTGGCACTGGATGGCCTGACCATCGTCATCAACCCTGAGAATGACTGGGCAACAGAGCTTACGGAACAGCAAGTAAAAGATATCTTCACTGCAGACGGCGGGGTAACCACATGGTCCGATATCAACCCGGACTGGCCGGATAAGGAGATCGAAAAAGTCGGTCCAAATGAAAATCATGGAACCTATGAATTCTTCTATGAAAATATCCTGGAGGAGCAGGACTTGGATCCTAACGCCAACCTGCAGCAGGAATACTCAACCCTTGTCAACCTTGTAGCAGAAGATAAGAATGCCATTGGATTCTTCGGCTATGGCTACTATGACAGCAACAAGGATTCTGTGAAAGCAGTCAGTATCGATTTCGGAGACGGTCCAGTAGAGCCATCCCTTGACACTATTGCTGAAGACGGCCCATATGCCAACTTCACTCGTCCGGTCTTCACTTACCTGAACCCGGATATGGCGAAAGAAAAAGCACAAGTACATGACTACGCTCTATATGTTATGGAGAGTGTAAATGATTTCGCCGGAGAAACAGGCTTCGCGCCACTTCCGGAAGAGGAAATCCAAGCACAGTTGGAAGAGATTGAAGCATTAAATTAAAAAACAAGAAGATGAGAACTGACAGTTCTCATCTTCTGTCATGAAATCACCATATAAAGGAGCTTGAAGATGGAAACCTCACAGCAATCCGGCCATTTATCCAGTCCCGGCCAGGTCAGGGATATGATTGCAAAAAAGAAACAAGGCAACAACCTTAGCACCATTACAGAAAAGTTGGTCCCCACAGCCCTATTCCTGGTTGCATCCGTGTCCATCCTGACTACATTGGGTATCATTTATACCCTGCTGTCAGAGGCAATTGAATTCTTTAAAATAGTACCAATGGCCGATTTCTTCACCGGCACAGTGCTCCGACCGCTCAGTCAGCAGCCTGAATTCGGCCTGCTGCCGCTGCTTGCCGGAACCCTCGTCTCTTCGGTCATCGCCATGCTTGTTGCAGGGCCGATAGGCATCATGACAGCCATATATCTGAGCGAGTATGCCTCAGATAAAGCGAGAAGCTTTTTAAAACCGATGCTGGAGATTCTTGCCGGTATACCAACCATTGTATATGGCTTTTTTGCCTTTACTTTTGTCACTCCCATCATCCGGTCGATTTTCCCGGCAGTGGAGGCAACCAATATATTGAGCCCCGGCCTTGTTATGGGTGTAATGATCATCCCGATGATTGCATCGCTTTCGGAGGATGCCATGGGATCTGTGCCAAATTCTATGCGGCAGGGCGCCCTTGCACTTGGATCAACCAAATGGGAAGTCGCATGGAAAGTTGTAATTCCGGCATCCTTGTCAGGCATCATCGCCTCTTTCGTACTCGGAATTTCCCGGGCAATTGGCGAAACGATGATTGTTACGATAGCCAGCGGAAGCTCAAAGAATTTCACGTTTGATGTCACACAGTCCATACAGACAATGACCGCTTACATCGTAGAAGTAGCCGGTGGAGATGCACCGGCCGGTTCCACTGTCTATTACAGCCTTTATGCAGTCGCATTGACCTTATTTGCCTTTACACTGATCATGAATCTGTTAGCAAGATATATATCCCGCAAATGGAGGGAGGAATACTAAAATGAGATATATAGATCCAGCCAAAACGAAACAGCGGATGACTTCCCGCCTGAGAACCAATAAAGCCCTGCAGGGGACATTTCTCGTCGCTACATTATTCGGCCTGTTCGTACTTGCTGTTTTGATTATCCGTGTGCTTACCGAAGGCCTCTCTTGGATCAATATGGACTTCCTTACAGGAAAGCTTTCAACAAATGCCGACCGTGCCGGTATCTTAGGTGCCATCCTGGGAACCGCCTGGCTCATGCTGATTGTCATCCCTGTAACAACCTTTCTTGGTATCGGCACCGCCATCTACTTGGAACTGTATGCCAAGGAAGGAAAGATTCAGTCATTCATAGCGACCAATATTTCCAACCTTGCAGGAGTCCCATCTATTGTTTATGGGCTGCTTGGTCTTACTGTCTTTGTCCGTGCCATGGATTTCGGAAATGTCATACTGGCAGGCGGGCTGACATTATCCCTTTTGGTGTTGCCGATTGTGATCGTGTCTGCACAGGAAGCTCTCCGTTCAGTGCCGGCTCATCTCAGTGAAGCCTCCTATGGTATGGGAGCAACAAAATGGCAGACGGTCAAAAAAGTGATTCTGCCCGCAGCACTCCCGGGAATTCTGACAGGCTCCATCCTGGCACTTTCGCGAGCCATCGGGGAGACAGCCCCATTGACCGCTCTTGGAATCCCAGCCCTGCTGATTCCGCTTCCGGGAGGCATGTTCGATTCATTTACTGCACTGCCAATGCAAATCTATTATTGGACATTAGATTCCACGCTTGTAGAGGAATATGCATATCTGGCATCGGCTACTATTATCGTCCTGCTAGGCTTGTTATTCCTGCTGAACTCGATAGCCGTATACATCCGGCATCGCTTCCAGCACCGTTACTGACGTCTATACCCCCCCCTTTTGAAAAAATATATGAGCGTACACTAGGAAACTATTAATTGAGGAGAGTGAAATGATGATTCCAGCTGCAACCCCCCAAGAAACTGTTGAGAAGTCAAAGACGATTGATTTGGCTGCACGCAAACAACCGGAAAAGAAAGCAGTTGTCTATGATACAAAGGATTTCAACCTGTGGTATGGGGAAACCCACGCCCTGCAGAATATCAACCTGTCCATCCATGAAAAAGAAGTAACGGCCATTATCGGTCCATCCGGCTGCGGAAAATCTACGTATATCAAATCACTGAACAGGATGGTAGAACTCACGCCAAGTGTCCGGACTTCCGGTGTGATTTCCTATCAGGGAAAGAACATTCTAGACAAATCCTTTAAAGCGGAAGAACTGCGTACGAAGGTAGGAATGGTTTTTCAGAAGCCAAACCCTTTTCCTAAATCTATTTATGAGAACGTTGCTTACGGCCCCAAAATACATGGCATCCGTAACAAGAAGATCCTTGATGAGATTGTGGAACAGAGCCTCCGCCGTGCTTATATCTGGGATGAAGTGAAAGATCGCCTGAAAGAAAATGCATATGGACTATCAGGCGGCCAGCAACAGCGTCTCTGTATTGCCCGCTGCCTGGCGATCGAGCCGGAAGTGATTCTGATGGATGAGCCGACATCGGCACTTGACCCAAAATCCACTTTACGGATTGAAGAGCTGGCACAGGAGCTGAAAAAGGAATACTCCATCATTATGGTTACTCATAATATGCAGCAGGCAGCGAGAATCTCCGACCAAACCGCCTTCTTCCTCAATGGAGAAGTCGTGGAATGCAACCGGACCAATCATGTCTTCAGCAACCCTGATGACAGCCGGACAGAAGATTATATCTCCGGTAGATTTGGCTAAACCATTGACAATAGAGCAAAAGAACGGCCCGCATCTCACAAGATGCGGGCCGTTCTTTATAAGCCTTAGGATATTGCCTTTTCTGCGATTCCTTTATCTGCTTCCGAAGACTTCAGCAGGAAGCTGAGCCCCACACTGAAAACAAGATTCGCCAGCAACCCCCATAGCCCGCTTGCAATTCCAAGGGGCTTCAAGCCGGTAAAGGCCATGTAAGCAGCAATCACAGTTCCGATTACCATTCCGGTCATTACCGCGTGTTTATGCATCCTCTTCCAGTACATTCCCAGAATGAATGCAGGTGCTATCTGGATAAGCAGTTCAAACTTCAAAATAAAAATCCGATATAATGTCGCCGGTGGGTACCAGGCTATGATCAGCAGACCGGCCACAAGCACTACACCGGTCAACTTTCCAACAAGTATCTGTTTCTTGTCATCAGCCTGTGGATTGATATACTTGCCGTAAATGTCCTTGGAAATAATGGAAGACAGGGTCAGCAGCACCGAATCTGCGGTAGATACGATGGCCGCAACGATTCCTCCAAAGAGAATCACCATCGCCCAATAGAAAAAGGTATTCTGACTGGCTATATGATTAGCCATCATTCCTACCAGTTGTTCAGATTCTCCTTCGCTTAATCCTGGAAATGCCTGGATACCGATAATCCCAATCAGGAAAACCAGTCCGGAAGTCACGAATGGCATCCAAGCCATCCATTTCAAGGAATTTTTCAATGCCTTCTCACTTTTAGCCGCATAAATCCGCTGGATGGCATGCGGATAGATGGCAGCACCTATCATGACTAATACCAGCATGCTGAACCAGCTTACGATGCCATCCCCCTGTGGCACACCAAGCTTTTCCGGACTTACTGTGACAGCATAATCGGTTGCAGACGGCACCCCGCCGAAATAAATGACCGCCCCCACCAACAGGATGGCTACGCCGACAAGGAGGGCAATCCCCTGCATCGTATCTGTATAGGCAACAGACCGCATGCCACCGAGCCACCCATAAATGATCATGATTGTCACGAAGAAGATGACCGCCGCTTGATAAGGCACCGTTCCACCTGTCAGGCCGCTTACCCCATGCCCAATGGCCACTATCTGTTCAAGAAGGAAATTACACAGGCCGTACAGCATGAGAATTGCTGCAAGGATACTGATCCCCTTGGATTGGAACCGCCTTTCAATGAAGTCGGTAGGGGTAATGAAGTTATACTTTTTGCTAAGTACATACAGCCTTGGTGCAAACAGCATATAGCCAATGACGATCAAGATGAAAAATGTGATGGACTGCAGCCACATGAATCCCATGCGGTAAGCGGTGGGTGCATAACCAACAATAGTATTCCCGCTGTATTGCGTCGCAAAGAACGTAAAGAACAGCACAAACATACCAATACTTCCCCCGCCGAGGTAAAACTCCTTGTGTGATTGATGCAGCCCTTTATTGCGCAGATATGTAAAAATTCCGATGGCCAGCATCAGGGCGCCATAGACCAGCATGATCATAATGCCCGAAGTGCCGGAAAAAGCTAGATCTTCCATTTTTCCTCCTCCTCTTCTTCCTCCGTCATTTCCCAAAAATGATTCAGTACATAAGTCAATGTAATGGATATCAGCAATGAGACTCCCATGATAATATAAGCCCAATAGGGTATTCCGAATATCAAAGGTTCATATGTACCGGCCGGCAAATACCATGGCACACTAAGAATGAATAAACTAAATAATACTACCCAGATTTTCCAATACCTGATCGGTTCCTTCTTTTCCTTCATGATTTCCCTCCAGTGTGTGAAATTTCCGATATTTGGTCGCAATCATTTCCTTTTTGAAGGAGATAAAAGCACAAATATCTGAAATTTTTTATAAATTTATAAGCTACCTTAATACACACTGGATATAAAGTCAACATAATATCGGAAAATTAACAATAAAATGACACGAACCAACAGGTCCGTGTCATTTTATCTTACTTGATCATTTAAGCTGCCTAACATTTTTAATGAGTAAATGGCAGCAATACCGACAATGACATATATAACTTTAGCGAATGGGCTATCCATTCCGCCAAGCAAGCCTCCAACCAAGTCCCATTCAAACAATCCAATAAGCATCCAGTTCAGGCCACCGAGGATGAGGATGGTTAAAGACACTCTATCCAGTACCTTCATCACTCCACTCCTTGTCTCCTAAAAGTCCAAGATGATAATGGAGATCCCTATCAGGTCCTGTCGCCTGGAACCCAAGAGCATTTACATGCTGGCGGGGCATCTACAGGAAATGGAGGTGCTGTTCCGGCAGTGATAGGACGCATCAGGGACTCCATGTTATTGTGAGGTATTCCCTGATACTCTCCTTCCTAAACAAATACCGCTTTGCTTTCAATTAGTTCCTATTAAAGTCTATATTCTCAGGCGATTCTCCCAGCAGAATAGAGGTCCTGCCCGGATCGGTTTCCGCAATCTTTTCTCCCCGGCGATAGGAATACAGCACCTTGGCTTGCCTGCGTACTGCCTCATATTCGTTCTCCGCATCCAAGATGATAAAGTTGGCCGGCTTACCGGTTTCTATTCCATAGCTGTCCTCGATATGGAGAGTTTTCGCACTGTTCTTGGTAATGAAATCCACTGAGCTGACGATTTCATCATATCCCATCAATTGGGCTGCATGGATGCCCATCTGGAGCACTTGAAGCATGTTTCCTGTCCCCAGTGGATACCATGGATCAAAAATATCATCATGCCCAAAGCTGACATTCATACCTGCCCCATGTAATTCCTTCACACGGGTAAGGCCCCTTCTTTTCGGATAGGTATCAAATCTCCCCTGCAAATGGATATTAACAAGCGGGTTGGAAACGAAATTTATCTCCGACATCTTCAGCAGACGGAACAATTTTGAGGTATAGGCATCATTATAAGAACCCATTGCTGTTGTATGGCTTGCGGTCACTTTTGAACCAAGCCCCCGTTCATAAGCCTCCTTGGCAACTACCTCGACAAACCGGGACTGCTCGTCATCTATCTCATCACAGTGGATATCGACCAGACGGTCATATTTCTCGGCAAAATAAAAGGCGGTCTTCAGGGATTCCACTCCGTACTCCCTTGTAAATTCAAAATGGGGAATGCCACCTACGACGTCAGCTCCCATTTTGAGAGCTTCTTCAAGCAGTTCCTTTCCTTTCGGGAAAGAGGGTATTCCTTCCTGAGGAAAAGCAACCAACTGCAGGTCTACATAATCAGCCATCTCTTGCTTCACTTCCAACATCGCTTTCATCGCTGTTAACTCCGGGTCCGTCACATCCACATGGGTACGGACATATTGGATGCCCTGGGCAATCTGCCATTTCAATGCAGTTTTTGCCCTTCTTTTCACATCCTCGCCCGTTAGGGATTTCTTTCGCTCCGACCACCGCTGGATTCCTTCAAATAATGTTCCGCTTTGGTTCCATTCCGGCTCTCCTGCGGTGAGGGTCGTGTCCAGATGAATATGGGGCTCGACAAATGGCGGAAGAAGGAGGGATCCTCCTGCATCCAGCATCTTTTCTCTATCCTCCCAATGCCCGGCTGGACGGATCTCTCCAAAATTGCCATCCTTTATTTCTAGATCCCATAGGCCTTCCTGGTTCCTGAGTTTGGCATTTTTAATGATCATTGATCAACTTCCTTTCTCCAGATAGAGTTTCCTCTGCTTTTTCTGTAAATCGGGATGCAGCCGCCATTCCTGCGACATAGATCAAGGCGGATGCCAGAAGACCGTTAATTGGTGGAATTCCAGGCACAAATCCTGCTGATGCCACGCCTCCAGCCCAGGCCGCCATGGCCACCCAGTTGACATTCTTGAATGTCATCGTCTGGTATGCCTGGTACTTGCCTCTGCGCACCAGGAAGTAATCAGCAAGGATAATCGCTCCGATTGGCGGAAGGGCAGAGCCGAGAACGGTCAGGAATCCCATAAAATTCGTATAAAGCCACATAGCCAATAGTGTTCCAATGACCCCATTGAGAAGAACCAGTTTCCCTTTGGAGATTTTAGTAATATTTGAAAAACCTAACCCAGAAGCATACAGTGCATTATCATTGGTCGTCCAAATGTTCAAACCGAGGACCAAAATGGCCGGGATGATCAGCCCCTGGACAAACATAACCTCAGAAATATCCGCTAAACCGAAGGCAAAGCTGCCAATCGCACCGAACAGGAACATCAATGAATTTCCAATAAAGAAGGCAATAATTGTTGTACTTACGGCAGTCTTTCTTGTCTTTGAAAAACGGGCAAAGTCAGGTGTCAACGTACCGGCGCTGACAAATGATCCAATACAGATAGTCAATGCCGCAGCCAGCCCTATCGCCTCTGCCGGCTGGTAATCCATCAATGCCTGGATTCCTCCGGCTGTTTCAGTTGCCTTTACTGCAGAAAAGCTTCCAAGGGTGGCAATTGCAGGCACTGCAATGATACTGAGCACCGTCAATGCTTTCATACCGAAGAAAGCAGTCACAGTCATTACCAGGCCAATCACAGCGATCAGCACATACACTTGGATTCCAGTTGCTTGAGCCACGGGGACGGCAAACATGGCTACCCCGACTCCGAACCATCCAACCTGTGTGGCCCCCAACAGAAGGGAGGAGATGTACGAACCCTTCTTACCGAAAGCATAACGTGCAAGCAGATGAGTAGATAAGCCAGTTTTGGCTGCAATATAGGCAAGTGCCCCCGTATAGGCGCCCAATACCAGATTCCCTATGAGGACAATCAATATAAATTGACGGAATGTCAGGCCCATCCCCAATTCTCCACCTGAAAGCATGCTAGCTGAGAAAAACGTCAACCCCATCATGACGGCGAGCATTTTCCAAAAACCACGACGACTTGCCTGCGGAACAGGCTGTAATGCAAAATCCTTATCCTGTTTAATCATCCTAATTCCTCCTCGTTTTTACTGGTACCGAGGAAGACGTTCGGCAGATAATCAAAAGAGGCTCCCCGCCATCTGGCAGGAAGCCCCTTCTAAAGATACAGGCAGACTATAAACGTCACCTGTATCCCTATTAACCGCTGTCCTTGCCAGCCTCTCTGGACTGATTTAAAGGTACCAGTATTAAATTACAGTAATTATTACAGATATCCGCTAAGCTGTCAACTGGAATCGAAATGGAATAGGCTGTTACAAACTTTGCAATTTTTCGGCAATTATGTTCTCGTTCACTATTCCACAGCGCTGAAACCGCAAACTGAACCGCCTGTCTCGGCGGACAGCCTAGCCCTCTTCTTCCTCCAGCATTGGGGGCATATGATGCTCATATCGGCCCAAATCCACTCTGCCACCGGTACTTACGTCTACTCCTTCTTCCTCCAGTAGGAACTTCTGCTGCTCGAACCCGCTTTCCCGGCGGATGGCAATTTCCCCCTTGGCATTGATAATCCGATGCCAAGGAAGATTGTATTTCCTGCTCATGGAATGCAGGATCCTGACTACCTGTCTTGCCGCTCGCGGGCTTCCCGCTGCCCTGGCAACCCCGCCATAGCTCATCACCTTGCCCGGCGGCACCTGCTTGATAATATGTATCACGCGTCTGGTAAATGGTTTCATTCAAGTACTCTCCTACGGCTTTTTATCCATTCTAACGCAGGTAAGCGACAGCATTCCAGGATCAGGAAAAAGGCGGGGGTGTTTTCACACCGCCCACCTAATGAAAAACTTATTCTGTTCCATGTTGATGAAGCGGAGGAGGGATCAGCCATCCTTTGTCCTTGTTCAGACGGAGAACCTTCCCTCCAAAAGCAGCAGTTTGTGTATGGAATTGACCGTACATCGCGATAATATCTTCACGGATACTCTGCCCCATCATTTTACTGGCTGAGACCAAGCTGGCAGCCGTGTTAGCTGAGAGAGCTGCAGCAATTTCCGGATCTTGGAAGCGTGCCCCTGCTGGGATTTCATCCAGACTGGCCTGTGGCCTCTCTGGAGGTGCCGGCGGAAGGCCTACTCCATTTTCCTTCAAAAAGGTTTCCTGCTGCTTTACCTCTTGCTGTCCCATTTGAATTGCTTCTTTTATCAATTGAACGAGGTCCTCATCACCAGCATGGTTAACCATTGTCTGGTACCCTGCAATCATTTGGTGGGTAGCCAGTACAGATGCCCATATGCCATACACTTCACCATAATGCATTGGTTCATCCTGAGGGTTTCCACTCATAACGCCCATTGCCATCCTCCTTGCAAATTCATATTTTGTGCCCAATCACCTTTGTACGCACACGGTTAGCTTTTGTGATTTGGATGAATTTATGTATATCGATGGCATGAACTAGTGAATCCGCTTACTTAAGCCAGCCCTTTTCCTTAAAAATGGAAATTGCTTCTATCCGGTTGCCCGCTCCCAGTTTATCCAGAATGACGGACACATAATTACGAACCGTACCGTTTGTCAAATACAGCTCCCCCGCAATTTCTTTCGTGGTTTTCCCTTCCGCAATGAGCCTGATCACCTGTTCTTCACGCTCGGTCAAAGGGTTTTCCTCCTGATAAACAAGATCGACCAGCTCTGGAGCATACACTCTTCTCCCAGACATGATTGTACGGATAGCACCGGCCAATTCCTCGCTTGGACTGTCTTTCAAAAGATATCCACTGACACCAGCTTTTCTTGCACGTTCAAAATACCCTTTGCGGGCAAAGGTGGTCAGGACAATGACCTTGCAAGGATCGTCCTTCAGCTCCTCTGCCGCCTCCAATCCGCTTTTTACCGGCATTTCGATGTCCAGCAGGCATATATCCGGGTTGCATTCCTTTACCAGTGACAGTGCTTCCTCACCATTCCCTGCTTTGCCTACTACTTGAATATCCTCTTCAAGGTCAAGAAGAGCTCCCAAAGCACCGAGCAGCATTCCTTGGTCCTCCGCAATCACAATCCGAATCATTGCTCCATACCTCCTTTACTCTTTGCTTGTGGAAATCGGAACATGTATATCCAGCAATGTTCCTTCTGACCCAATAAGTTCCAGTTTCCCATTCACAAATTCCAGCCTTTCCTTCATGCCCCTAATACCATTTTTCTCGACCAATGGAGTTTCGGATATGCCGATTCCATCATCCTTTACACGGAGGGTGACTTCTGCAGGGGACTCTTTCACCCAGACATGGCATACCGAAGCTTGGCTGTGCTTGGCTACATTATTAATAGCCTCCCTAAGGCACATGCTGAGCACATTTTCTATAAGGAGGGAGGAGTGGTGCAATTCCGTCTCCCCATGCAGGTGGAAGTCAATTCCAGCAGCCGCCAGCAGTTCCTTCACCCGAAGGATCTCCTCATCCAGCCGAGCCCCTTTCATATTGGAGACCATTTCACGCACTTCTTTTAAAGCGGTTCTTGCAGTTTGATGGATATCTCCTATCTCCGCTTTCGCAGCCTCTGGTTTGGCAGTGATCAGCTTTGCCGCCAAATCACTTTTGAGTCCGATCAGGGAGAGCTTCTGGCCCAGCGTATCATGCAGATCACGGGCAATCCGCTCCCTTTCTTCCACCACAACCAGCCGGGAGATCTTCTCATTGGCAGCTTCCAGCTCTTCTTCCAGCCTTTCCCGCCTATTCCGATGGTAAAGGACAGGGGGAAGCAGGATAACACCGATGACAGCAATCGTAATGAATGGAAGCTGGGAAGTGAAAATCTCACTTTGGGTAAACACACTCACACCTACTGCAACGATGGTGAACACCAGATAAACGACATAAAGGGCAGTAAATCCCCCTTTATGTTGGATATTTCCAATATAAAAGGCCAAAAACAGGGCGAAATACACATAACCCCAAATGACAGTCATCACCGTGCTGATAAGAATATTGATACTGACAGATAAATAAACAGTCCACGTCCGTTCTCGTGAAAGAAAAGAAACCCGGTATGTACCGAAAAAAAGGAGAATCATAAAAATCCCAAGTACGATTTCAAGGGTGGATGATGAACGGAATACAAAATAAAATGGCAACAAGCAAAAGATAATCCACGCAAAAGCGCTAAGGCCTGTATTTTTCGGTATAATATGGTACCAGCTCTGCATGATCGCCTCTCCTCCTATTTGTTAAAAGTATATCAAAAAAATGCCCTTTCCCAATGGGAAAAGACATCCATGTATGGTTACTTTTCCTGCAGTGTTGTAATCTGACTGCTAACCTGCAGGCTTATTTTTCTCTTTTTCAAACGGTCCTTAATCTCCCGAAAGCTGACAAACGTCTTATTATCTTCATCATACAGCCGGAAACGAATGGACTTCAAACTGGAAGCAAAGGTGATGGTTGTCGCCTTTTCAAGCGGCGGCGTAGAATCATGCGCTTCTTCCAGATGATAATTCGGCACCTTTGGACTGAGGTGATGGACATGATGGAATCCAATACTTCCAGTAATCCATTGCACCACTTTAGGAAGCTTATAGTAGGAGCTTCCATCTACTGCAGCCTTGACGAAATCCCATTCATCCTCGTTCTCAAAATAGGAATCCTCAAATTGATGCTGTACATAGAACAGCCAAATACCTGCAGCCCCTGCTACGAACATGATAGGCATCTGTATCAAGAGAAATGCCTGCCAGCCGATTGTCCAGATCAACAGGGCGTAAATGGCAGCAATGGAAAAGTTGATCAAATAGGTATTCCATTTTTCTTTCGACTTCGGGTTTTTTCGATTAAAGCGGTTGGATATCAAGAAGAGATACAGTGGGCCCAGGCCGAACATAACGAATGGATTGCGATAAAGACGGTAGGCCAGCCTGCCCCATAGGGAGGCATTAATATATTCTTCCACCGTCATCACCCAGACATCACCTGTCCCCCGCTTATCAAGGTTTCCACTGGTTGCATGGTGGATAGCATGCTCCCTTTTCCATTTTTCAAAAGCAAAATGGGTGATGATTCCGGTAATCGTTCCAACTACCCGGTTCGCCTTGCCACTCTTAAAAAAGGATCCATGTGTGCAGTCATGGAAGATAATGAAAATACGGATGACGAACCCTGCAGCCACTACCGCCAGCGCCACACCAAGCCATACGGAAATGGATAGGCTCTTATATGCAAGAAACCAGAGGAATAAAAATGGCAGGATTGTGTTGATAAGCTGAATAACCCCTGTTTTGGTATCAGACTTCGCAAATGCAGCAACACTTTTCCTCAACTGTGCTTGTTTTTGTTTACTCATAATAGCCTCCGATCGTATCAATCAAAATTTCTCTATTTTAAGCATACCCTTGAACACCTTTCTTATGAAGGCATAACTGTCAGGACCTCAACATGACAAATGTCATATTATCTGATTTGGGAACAAAGGATACAGTACAGTAACGTACGGAGGCGAAACCTCTGAGAGGCATCTGAGCTGGATATGGCTGCATTGTTATAGATAATGACCGAAAGATTCATTCTAATATCTATACAAAAAACAAGCACATGGGCATGATACTTTACCCTGTGCTTGCCTCTGTTAGACGCGGCCTCAGTCTTTCCAATCCATAGCGACCGGCAAGACCCGTTCAACGGCTTCGCGGTGTATTTGTTTTTCTTCCTCTTTCATCCATAATTGTATCGTCCCTCTGTCTTCACTTGTACGGATGAGACGCCCGATTCCCTGACGCAAGCGAAGCAGCATATATGGCAGGTCCACTTGTCTGTCAGGATCAAATGCATGCTTCCGTTTAGCTTGGAAGACGGGGTCTTTTGGCGGAAATGGAAGGGAGGAGATGATGACCTGGTTCAACGATGCCCCCGGCACATCCAAGCCTTCCCACATATGAAAGGCGCAGAGGACAGCTGACCGATCATATTGAAACTTCCTTACCATGGTACTGATTTCTTCATCGCCCTCATAAAGCACTTGGAATGGCCATTCTTTTTCTTCAGCCCATTCCCTGAAGGCACTCATTTCTTCCTCAGAAGCAAACAAGACGAGTGATCCGCCGTCATTCGTTTTCATTTGCTCACCGATTTTCTTCCATTTATCCGTCTGGTTCGTTTCTGTATGGCCATTCACCTGCATATTGCTCTCATAATCAAATGGCGATTCCACCGAAAAGGCCTCAGGCTGTTTAATGCCCAGGCTGTCGGCCAGATAGGTAAAATCACCATCCTGTGACAGGGTAGCCGAGGAGAAGACAAACGGGATATTCTTGGAAAACACTTCTTTTCGTAATACTTCTTCCACGAGCCTTGGCATAATGACCAGGCTGCTTTCCGTTTCGTTCTCCTCCAGCCAGTAGATGCCTTCATCATCCTTCAGCAGGACAGATAACCCATAGGAGAAGAACTCCAGATACTCTTCAATGATTTTGATATGGTAATCATCCATCGTAAACAGTTCTGCATCAAAAACCAGTTGTTCGAGAAGCTGATCCACATTGCGATGGAGTGTACGGGCCATCTCCAGGATATCCGGGGACATGCTAACATCCATACGGTTCGAGCCTTTCACTCGGACAGCCTGCTCTGCCAGCCGGTTGAACCATTTTTCATGCAGCTCCAGGATGTCCTCTACCAGCATCAGAGACTTTTCCCGTACATCCTGCCCCATATAGCCTGTCAGTACATTATGCAGGGCATGGAAATTAAAACGGTAGGTCAACCCTTTCTGAGCTGCAAATTCAAGAAGATGCCCTTCATCAAATACAACACAGCTTGCTTCCGGCAGCAGGGGCATTTGCCCTTCACGCTTGCGGGACTCCTTCGTCCAAATATGCTCCATATAAAAGTCATGGCTGCAGATAATAAGATCCTGTGCATGGCGGTAGTATTCACGGTTCAACGTCTGGCCGCTGCGGTGGCGCCATTCGCAGGTAGAACACTGCTGCAAAGGATCCCAGGCAATGGCCTCCCACTTTTCGTCCGGAACCCATGGATATTCCTTCCGGTCCCCATAACGCTCAAACTTCTGCATGGAAATGCCCTGGTCAAAGACAAAATCGGGAATCTCATCGTATACCCGGAGAATATCTTCATCTTCAGTCTGCTGTGCCAATGGATCCAGTTTTTTCATACATACATAATTTTCCCGGGCTTTGGCCAGGCGGACATCCACAGACAAACCGAGCGCCTTCTCTAGCTTCTCGATGTCTCCATCCTTTTTCACCAGCTGCTCAATCAGTGTTTCGTCAGCACAGGAAATGATGGCCGGAACCCCTTTATAGCGTGCATAGCAAATCGCATAAAGCAGGTAAACAAACGTTTTGCCCGTCCCCACACCCGCTTCTGCGAATATCGTCCGCTTATTTTTAAAGGCCTGTTCCAGCTGAAAAGCCATATATATCTGTTCATCCCGAAGTTCATATCCCTGCTCAGGCAGAATGTCATAAAAAACATCACCAATATAGTCTCCGAGACGATCAAAGAAATTATCCGTTTTTCCTACAGTAAATGGAAGTGAACCTTGTTTTGCCATTGAAAAGCTCCCTTGTCTTCATTGATTCGAAAGGCTATTATACATCCTACAACGGAAACTGACCAGTAAGAACTGTCAGAACAGTATATAGCTAGCCAAAATGAAAATGCCGGGCTTCCCTCCCAAGGAAACCCGGCTGTATATCATCTAACCCCTATTGTCTATCATTTTTTTCGCCAACAACTAGTTCTGCCCAACCAATTGCTGCCTCATTGTTCCGTGCTCTGCAAAGTTGGCATGCCAGGAGAATGCTTTTTCCAGCACGTGCGGTGTCTGCCCGCCTCTTGCCAGTGCCTCCTGGTAATAATCCCATAACTGCTTCCGGTAGGACGGATGGGCGCAGTTCTCAATGATCATCGGCACCCTCTCCCTTGGTGCCAGGCCTCGGAGGTCAGCAAACCCCTGTTCAGTGACCACTACATCCACATCATGTTCCGTATGATCTACATGAGATACAAACGGAACGATGCTGGAAATGTCTCCATTTTTAGCGATGGACTTGGTGACAAAGATGGCGAGCCGTGCATTGCGTGCAAAATCCCCAGACCCACCGATACCGTTCATCATCTTGGTACCACTGACATGGGTGGAGTTAATATTTCCATAAATATCAAATTCTAATGCCGTGTTGATGGAAATCAGACCAAGCCTGCGAATGATCTCCGGATGATTGGAAATTTCCTGCGGCCGCATGATCAGTTTGTCCCGATACTTTTCAAAGTTGCTGAATACCTGTTTCATCTTTTCCTCTGACAGAGTAATGGAACAGCAGGAGGCAAAGTCCACCTTCCCAGCGTCCATCAGATCGAAGACAGCATCCTGCAACACTTCTGAATAGACCTGAAGATGTTTAAACTCTGAATCCACCATTCCATGCAAGACAGCGTTGGCTACGGAGCCAATTCCCGACTGCAGAGGTGCCAGCTGTTTTGTCAGTCTGCCCTGATCGATTTCCCCCCGGAGGAAGTCGAGAAGGTGATCAGCCATGATTTTTGTTTCCTCATCAGGCTGGACAATGGTGGAAGGGGAATCATCCTGATGAGTGAACACAATGCCCTTCACCTTGTCATGATCTACCGGAATCCCCTCCATACCAATACGATCGTCAGCATTAACGAGAGGAATAGGATCTCGTTCACCTTGTTTGCCAGGGCTGTAAAGGTCATGAATTCCTTCGAGCTGCTCTGGTTGAGCGGTATTGATTTCGATAATGATGGACGTGGCATTTTCCACAAAGGACAGGGAATTTCCAATGGAAGTCGAAGGTATGATTATACCATCTTCCCTTATTGATATCGCTTCCACTATTGCGTAATCAACAGATGGAAGAACCAGTCCGTGCAGGAGCTCCGCCGTATGTGACAAATGATGGTCGACAAACAGATGCCCGCCCGAATTGATTTCCTTTCTCATTGACGGGTCCGCCTGGAATGGCAGGCGTTTGTTGACAATGCCTGCTTCTGCAAAGAGTTTATCAACATCAGAACCAAGTGATGCACCAGTGAATACATTTACCTTGAATTCCTCTCCAGTCTCTGCACGTTTCACAATTGCTGTAGGCACAGCTTTCACATCCCCTGCCCGGGTAAAGCCGCTCAAGCCAAGCGTCATCCCATCTTGAATCCAGGATGCTGCTTCTTCCGCCGGCACCACCCGGTCGCGCAGGCGAGGGTCTCTTATTCGATCATAGGTATTCTCCATGTCTCATCCCTCTTCCATAGTGTTTGATACCTATGTTACCGTAAACGCTTTCTTTATAGGAGATTTTTGCAGAAGTCACAAAATTACCGAATGAGCGAAGAAATAAGCAGCCCCAGACAGAAAGAATTTGTCAAAAATCCAACAATTTCCTGAAGTAGCTGGCATATGTCTGGCTGACCGGCACTTGGGCTCCATCATCCATCTCCAGAACGAATGTCGAATGGGTATCCGGATAGATATCCTTGATATGATGAACATTAACAATAAATGAACGGTGACACCGGATGAAGAAATCGCGTGGCAATATATATTCAAACTCCTGAAGCGCATTTTTATGGGTGCCGGAAACATCTTTGGACACCACATGAGTCTTCCGCTCCCGGACTTCCAAATATTTCACCTCATCAAAGGGAATCGGCCGCCAGCCGTCGCTGGTCTTCACAGTCAGGACGGATTTCCCCTCCGTGAATGCCGGGTATATGGCCAGCACACAACCTTCCAGCTTTTCCCCATCATGGAAAGGTACAGCCATGCCGTGGTAGGGCACACCGTAAACACTACGGTCTATAAATTCTGAAACTTTCAGTTGGGATGTAAGTGCTTTATGTGCCAATGTGCCTTCTTTAATGGGATCGCCGGGCCTTATTTTCAGATCGACCCGTTTGCTGGGCCGGTAGTACACATAATTATCCAAATTGGATACTGCGATGGAAATTTCATCGGAAAAAAGCTCGCCGATGACATCAAGCAATGAACCTAGCGTCAAATTCTCCATGTTTCATCCTCCATTGTGAAAATCCTCTCCACATTATACTATAACGCTCCACAGGCATGGTAATGTAAGGGTTTCCACAGATGGATTCTTTGTTTTTTTCCAGCATAAAATTTATAATTATATCATGAACTTTTTATATTTGTTTCTTTAATGAAAGGATTGTTGCCTTTGGATATGTCTATCGGTGCGATTATATTATTATTTGCACTCATGCTGATTGTCGGCGTTTTCACCACTAAATTCTCTTCTCGTTTAGGCCTGCCTTCCCTGGTACTTTTCCTCCTTGCCGGGATGCTGGTCAATACCTACCTATCCTTTGAAGATGTCAAACTTACCCAGTTGATAGGAATCATGGCATTGATTATTATCCTGTTTGATGGGGGCACGCAGACCAAATGGTCCAATATACGGCCAGTGCTCGGGGCCGCCGGAAGCCTCGCTACTGTCGGTGTACTGCTGACTTCAGTGATCACTGGATTTGCAGCCATGTATGTATTCGACTTTTCCCTGCTGGAGGGCATGCTCCTTGGAGCAATCGTCGGATCCACCGATGCTGCTGCCGTTTTCGCCGTACTGGGCAGTAAAAACTTTGATAAGCGCCTGACAGCTACACTGGAAGCAGAATCAGGTTCCAATGACCCAATGGCCGTATTCCTCACCGTTGCCTTAATTGAGCTGATACAGTTTCCTGATGCATCCATCTGGATGGCCATCGGCAGCTTCTTTGTCCAAATGGGACTGGGCCTCCTGCTTGGTCTATTATTCGGGAAGATCACCGTGTTTATCATCAATCATATCAAGCTGGACACTTCCAGTCTATATCCTGTACTGGCGATGGGATCTGCCATCTTCACTTATGCTGTTACCGACTACCTGAATGGAAGCGGGTTGCTTGCAGTTTATGTAATGGCTGTCTTTATCGGAAACAACGATTTGACCCACCGTTTCACCATCCTTCGTTTCAATGAAGGATTCGCATGGATGATGCAGATCGTCATGTTCATCCTCATGGGCATGCTCGTGTTCCCGACTCAATTGATGGAAGTATTCTGGGAAGGCATACTGCTGGCACTAGTGCTCATGGTAATTGCTAGACCTGTTGCCACCTTTGTAACAATGGCCTTTATGAAATACAATGTAAAGGAGAAAACCTTTGTTTCCTGGGCAGGATTGAAGGGCGCGGTACCGATTGTTCTTGCCACCTATCCCGTCTTGGCAGGGGTGGAGAACAGCGATCTCATCTTCAACGCCGTCTTCTTCGTTGTCCTATTCTCTGCACTTGTTCAAGGAAGCACTCTCTCCTGGCTGGCAACCAAGCTGGGGCTGACCATCAGTGATAACCAAGCAAGTGCAAGCATTGAATTGATCAACCTGGGAACCACCGATTCGGAAATTATGAAATTGACAGTGACCAGAGAAACCCCCGCTGTCGGCAAATCGCTGACCAATTTAGACTTGCCGGATGATACGCTTGTCATTGGGATCACCCGAGGAAAAAAGCTGCTTACACCTACCGGCAACACAGTCATTGACCATGGTGACACTCTTTATGTATTAAGTGATAAGGAGAATAGGCCGCTTGCCAAAAGAGTCTTGCTCGGCGACCTGGATAAACCTAAGAAGAAAAAGAAAAAGCCAAAGCGGGCAAAACCAGAACAAACAGAAAAAAAAGAACCCTATCAGAAGGAAAAAATAGAAAATAACAGGGATTGATGATTTTCACCTGCTGAAAAGACTTGCCCAGTATAACCGATAAAAGGGAAAGCCGATGAGGCTTTCCCTTTATGCATGGATGAAAGCTGTCAACCGCTCATGGAGTGCTCTGCGGAGGCAACTGCCGATATCCCACCTGAGCTAGCGATAAAGGCGGGCTGCTGCCGATATCCCCTGCCTCCGAGTGATAAACTCATTCTCCAAGCGATATTCTCCATCTGCTGCCGATAAATCTCTGCTCCTGCTGATACCCTGCCTGAACTAGCGATAAAGACGGGCTGCTGCTGATATCCCCACGAACGGCGGATAGGCGGCGGCAATTGCTGATATCCCGTCTCAGTTATCGATAAATCTGCGCTCCTGCTAATACCCTACCTGAGCTAGCCAATAGGATTGATCCCTCCAATTTTTCCACAGCCTGCTGTGATAGAAGCTATTTTACCAGAGCATGCCCCTTTCCTGCTCCCTTTTTCGATTATAGATAAAAAGGGAGGGATTCTGAGATGAAACTTTACTTGGACCCCGGGCATGGTGGAAAAGACCCGGGAGCAGTAAGTGGTAGGTTAATGGAAAAAGAAGTAGTTTGGCAGATAGCGAAAGTGATACAGCAGCAGATAAGAGATGATTATCAAGGGGTAGAAGTAATAATGAGCCGCACGAAAAGCGAAGGCAAAAGCCTTTTCACCCGCACGATGGAAGCCAATAGATGGGGAGCAGACTTTTCCTCTCCATACATTGCAATGCTTCAAGCGATATGGCGGACGGCTATGAAGATTTTATTTACCACCGCCTGCCTCCACGGTCAACAACTGCAAAAATCCAAAAGATAATGCATCAGGAGATATCAAAAGCAGCTGGATTAAGGGACCGGGGAAGTAAAAGAGCGAATTTTCATGTGTTGAGGGAAACAGACATGCCTGCGCTTTTGACAGAAAACGGTTTTATCGACCATCCCTCGGACGCAGCTTGTATGCGCAACCCGGCCTGGATTGAAAGAATTGCCCGAGGCCATGTAGAAGGAGTGGTGAAAGCCTTCAACCAGCAGGCAAGCAAGAAATCGATAAAGAGAGGGATCCGAGTTATTGCTGGATCATTCCATAATCAGGAATATGCACGGGTGCTGGCTGGCACCTTCCAAAAAGCCGGGTTGAACATGTCTGAACAGAAAGTGACTATTCAGGGAAAGACCTGGTACCGGGTCCAGACGCCAATTTTTCCGGACAGGAAAACTGCCGAGGCATATCTAGAAAGAACCAGGAATATGGGAATCAGGGATGCCTTTATCACCATCAATTAGTGATGGTTAGGAAAAAGTTCAGGCTGGCAGCAAGCTCTGTCAGCCTTTTATTTGTGTACTGCTGGTGGCCGCGCCTTGGTATAAAGGGCGCCCCCATTACATCAGCCACATAATGAACCACGGGGCGATGACCGATACAGTAACAGCGCTGACCACCATTGCAATCGTACTGACTGATCCTTCCATTTTGCTTCGTTCCATGACGATCGCCGTACCAATAGCATGACTGGCACTCCCTACTCCCACACCTTTTCCTGCTTCCTCTGTGATTCCGGTATACTTCAAGACTAGACGATGAAGCATGGCACCGCCTATTCCCGCAATCATGACAAACACCGCTGCCAGCGACTTGATTCCTCCCGTAGAAGCAGCCACTTCTATCGCCACAGGGGTGGTGGAGTTTTTAGGAATTAGGGAATATATAATGGTTTCTTCTACTCCGGCCCATTTTGCCAGCAGAATTCCGCTGGCGACCCCAACCACTGCACCGGTTATCGTTCCGGTCAAAATCGGTACAGTAAGCCTCTTAAGGGTCTCACGCTGTTCATAAAGGGGATAGGCAAGGGCCACTACTGCAGGTCCGAGCAGCCAGTTTATCCAGCTCCCGCCTACCATGTATGTTTCATAAGGGATATTAAAAAACAACAGGAAGGCGACGATAATAGCAGTAGAAGGGATAACTGGCGCCAGAAAAGTATAGCCCCATCTCCAGTAAATTCTTAAGGAGAGATAATAGACGGCGATTGTCGCTATAAAAGCTGTAGAACCTATCAATAAATTACCCATGACTGCCTTCCTCCTTCCTATATTCCATTTCATCCATGTCCCTGTTCTTCCTTCGGGCCAGCCACTGGCTTACATGTCCGGAAACTACCATGACGATCAAGGTACTGCCCAAGCCGATAATGACCAGCAGAAAGCCAGCTCCGGCAAACAGATCAAAATAATTGATGATTCCGACGGTGGCAGGGATGAAGAATAATGCTAGATGTTTGACCACAAATTGTGCTCCCTCATCCACCCACTGGGGTTTTACAATCCCGCTCATTAACAGGGAGAACAGCAATACCAAACCGATGACACTCCCAGGTATAAACAGGTTCAGGGCTTGCTGAATCTGCATGCCTATCCAATACATCCCGAATAAGACACCGATATGTATCGCAATTTTTACTACCATTTGCATGGAAACTCACTCCAATGACTTTTCATAGAGTCTAGTATAGCAAAAAAAGAGAGAGTCCGAGGAAAAGAACGAGGGCGGGAGATGCCTGTTCCGTGATGTGCGGAGGTAAAGGAAGCCTTGCTGGCCGCTGGGCGCAGCTATTTTTGATTACACGTGGAGGAAAAAATCAATTTTAAACAAAGCCGGACAGCATAACCGCTGTCCGGCTTTTTAATAACTGCCTAGGCGGCAGCAGAAAAATCTTTTCGATTTTGTATAAAGTTAATAGCCGTGATTACTCCAATAACAACCAAACCAATGATATCACTCATCGTCTCCGGCATGATAGTAAGCAATGCACCTGCACCCAGGAACAAACGGTAGATGATATTCATCTCCGTCTTTAAATATCCTTCCAAGGCTCCGCTCAGTGCAATAATACCGATCAAGGATGTGACGACGATGGTTATAATCGACATCACCGGCGGCAGGGCGAACTCTGTAGCATTAACTGCAACCCCTGTCGTATCAATCATCAGCATGGAAGAATCATAGACAAATATATATGGAATTATAAAACCGGCCAATGAAAGCTTCAATGCCTGGAATCCTGTCCGCATCGGATCGCCTCCAGAGACACCGGCCCCCGCAAATGCTGCAAGAGCAACAGGCGGTGTGATATTGGCAAAAATTCCAAAGTAGAACACAAATAAATGTGCGACTAGCACCGGGATGCCGAATTCGGCCAGGGCCGGCGCCGTCATGGTTGCCGTAATGATATAAGCTGGAATAGACGGTAGGCCCATTCCGAGAATGATCGAGGCAATCATCGTAAAGAACAGGGTCAGGAACAAGGATCCTGCGCCAATGCTTGTAATGGCTGACGTCATAACAGTACCGAAACTGGTCAAGCTGACCACTCCGATGATAATCCCCACTACAGCACAAGCAATCATTACAGACAAGGACTGCCTTGCCCCGTTTTCCATCGCCTGCAGTACATCAGTGATCGACATCCTCGTTGACTTGCGCAAAGTAGCGACCGCGATTGTGAGCAGAATGGTATTGAATGCTGCATAGCCGATCGGCACATTCATATACAGCATGATGATCAAGCCGACAATCGGCAGCAAAAGATGGCCTCTTTCTTTCAGCACTTCCTTCACTTGTGGCAGATCTGCCTTTGGAATGCCTTTGAGTCCACGCTTTCCAGCACGGAAATGAACTTGCATGATAACAGCCAGGAAATATAATACTGCTGGGAGCAGGGCAGCCAAGGCTATAGTGCCGTACGCAATCCCGGTGGTTTCCGCCATAATGAAAGCACTCGCCCCCATAATCGGAGGCAGAATCTGCCCGCCAACAGAGGCGCTTGCTTCCACGGCCCCTGCAAAGTTTTTATGATAACCGATTTTTTTCATTAGCGGTATAGTGAATGAACCTGTACCGACTACGTTTGCTACGGCTGCACCATTGAT
Source organism: Virgibacillus sediminis (assembly GCF_042643265.1). Taxonomy (NCBI): domain Bacteria; kingdom Bacillati; phylum Bacillota; class Bacilli; order Caryophanales; family Bacillaceae; genus Virgibacillus; species Virgibacillus sediminis. The sequence continues at coordinate 230,282 of NZ_JBHRRZ010000017.1, forward strand.
GCTCCCCATGAACCCACTGGAAATGACGGCCACTTTTGCAGGACCGCCCTTCTGTCTGCCGGCTAGTGCCATCGCGAGATCATTGAATAGCTGTCCCATGCCGGACTTTGCCAGGAAGGCTCCGAAGAGGATGAATAGAAAGATGAATTGCACAGAAGCTCCGATTGCTGTAGAAAACAGCCCCTCCGTCTTTAAGTACAACTGTCCGAAAATATCCCCTAGATCAAAGAGTCTGGTCATCAGCATATCCGGCAGCCAGATATTGTGGCTGATGAATGGATAAGCAAGAAAAATCAAGGCAAGGATTGGCAGAATGATTCCGGTCACACGGCGTGCCGCCTCCAGTACAAGGACGACAGTGAGCATAGCCATGGCAATATCCATGCCGTTGGGGATGCCGCCTCGTGTGGTCACAATTTCCGTATATTCGTAAATCAAATACCCAGCCGTCGACAGACTAAGCAAAAAGAGCAGCCAGTCATATACCGGCACCTTCGATCGGTCCTGATTTTTGAACGTTGGGTATAGCAGGAAGATCAAGGCCATCCCCACAGCCATGTGAACAGCCCTTTGCTGCAAAGCGGGCATTGGATTATAGGTAATATATAAATGATATGCGGAATATAGGATAGCTATTACAGATATAAAGATGGCAATAGATCTGTTTTTCATTTTACGCACACGGGCATCGGTGTCGAATTTCTCGAGTACTTCCTGACTAGCTGTCTTATCTTCCTCTTTCTCGGATATACTCTCTATATTTAAATCTCTGTTGTCTTTTTTCATAGAAACTTCCCTCCCAAATACTCCCATACATGAAGATAGTGTACAGATATTCGCAAATTCTCATGGTGATCAACCAACTCATATAAAGGAATAACAGCCTCTTTTGTTTCCAAACGAGTTTCTGCATCCTTGGAAACAGCCAAGTTCACTTCATCCATTTTCCTTTCCACCTTCATATGGACAAATCCATCCTGATTGCGGATCACCTCTCCGTCTGAAGGAGTCCCGGCACCAAATGTCTTGAACAGCGTATCTGTCAGCATAAGCTTGCTGCCATGCCGTTCATATGTTTCAAACCATTCTTCTTTCTCCACAGAATGAATCCATTTCAGCTGAAAAGCCGGTTCTTTCAAATAGTAGACCGTGTTATCCGCTTCCAGCCCAATCACAGGTAGTTTGAAAAACAGGAAAAAAAAGGGCACAATCAACCATGCGCCCCATTTCATCCACTTACTGTTCATTATAATAGCGTTCGGCTCCTGGATGGAGTGGTGCTACAAGTCCTTCTTGGGCTTCTTCCAAGGAAATGTCAGAAGCTGCCTGGTGGGAGTTTTCCAAAGAATCCAGGTTTTCAAAGAATGCCTTTGTCAACTTGTAGACATCCTCTTCACTCATATCTTCGCGTACAATCAAAGCATTCATGATGGCAGCTGTTGGAACTGCTTCCTCATTGCCATACGTATCTGCCGGTATTTCCATTGGTACAAAATAGGACTGATCCTGGGCGATTTCCTCTACATCTTCCTGTTTGATGGTTACCAGCCGGATGTCCAGTGATTCGGAAAGCTCTAACAGGGAAGCATTAGGAAGCCCACTGGTCAGGAAAGCGGCATCCAATTGACCTGCCCTCAGTCCATCGGCTGCTTCAGCATACCCTAAATAATCAACTTCCAAGTCGTCATAGGTTATCCCATGTCCTTTCAGAAGATTACGGGCGTTCACCTCTACACCGGAGTTTTGGTCGCCAACCGCTACCCGTTTTCCTTCCAGGTCTGAAAGGGTTTCTATTCCAGAATCGGCTGTAGTCACTACTTGTACATAGTTAGGGTATAATGCTGCTATCTGATTGACTTTCTCAATCGGTGCGTCAAAGTTCCCCGTCCCCTCGACTGCCTGACTCACAACATCACTCATGGTGAAAGCCATTTCAATTTTATCTTCTTTCATCAAGTTGACGTTTTCCACGGAAGCTCCTGTGGTCTGTGTTCTTGAATTAATTCCGAATTCATTACTATATGTTTCCGCCAAGGTTGTGCCAATAATGTTGTATGGACCGGAAGAACCACCAGTCGCGATGGTGACGATATTTGTATCGAGTCCTTCTCCATTGCCTCCTGCTTCACCGCCTGATTCTTCATTCCCACCGCCACAGGCAGCAAGCAGCATCAAAACCAATACCCCTAATGCCAAACCTATTTTATTTCGTAACAATTCTATTACCCCCTTTATAAGATTCCAAAAATAGTATACAGCAAACGGTTTCAATTGGGAAGTAACTTACCATTATTTTGAATTTGTTAAATATTACCCGATATATATACAAAAAAACAGGCTGCACCGGAATAGTAATTTCCAGTGCAGCCTGCTTTTCTTAATATCTATTATTTCCATACATCCTTGGCAATGTCGAGGACATGGCGGATTTTTTCCCATTGCTGTTCCTCAGTAATATCATTACCTTCTTCAGTAGAAGCAAATCCACATTGCGGGCTGAGGGCCAACTGGTCGGCCGGCAAATACTCAGCAGCTTTGGAAATGCGTTGTTTCACTTCTTCCTTGTCTTCCAGCTCGCCGAACTTAGTAGTAATGAGTCCGAGGACCACATGCAAGTCATCTCTATTCACATGCTTGAGGGGCTCGAATCCACCAGAACGTTCATCATCAAATTCAAGGAACAGCCCATCAACTTGAAGTTTACTGAAAATAATTTCAGAAACCGCATCATAAGACCCCTCACTGAAATAGTGGGAACGGTAGTTGCCTCGGCAGATGTGCATGGTTATCAGCATGTCATCCGGACGGCCTTCCAATGATTCATTAATCGCACGGGTAAACAGTTCCTGCAGCTTCTCCGGGTCATACCCCTTGTCGCGGAGGGATTGGAGACCCTTCTCAGATAAGAAAGTTGCCCAGGAAGTGTCATCCAGCTGCAAATAGCGGCAGCCGGCATCATAGAATGCGCGGATGGCCTTCTTGTAAGCTTTGGTCAAATCCGGCAGAATGTCCTCCACGCCATATGTATCCTCGTCAATTTCTCCTCGCAGGAGAAGCATGTTCGGACTTGGTATGGTCATTTTAGGTACATGGTTTTCTCCTACTTGCTCATGCAAAAACTTGTAATGTTCCAGGAAGGGATGCCTTTCATCAAAATCCACCTTATCCTCTACCTTGATAATATAGGACTTTGTTTCAATCCCTTTAAAGCTCAGCCCAGATCCTGGGTCGTATCCCCTTACCCCTACAAGGTTTTCAAGGAAATCAAAATGCCACCAGGAACGGCGAAATTCGCCATCCGTGATGGATTGCAGCCCTGCTTCCTTCTGCTTCTCCACCAACTTGATGATCTCTTCATCTTCGACCTTCCGCAGCTGTTCTGCTGTAATTTCTCCATTTGCATGTTGCAATCTTGCCTGCTTCAAGCGCTCCGGCCGCAGCAGACTTCCTACATGATCCCCTTTAAAAGGAGCCTTCTTCTCTAACTTTACTGCCATGATTCGTCCCTCTCCTTCTATGGTGTAATAATGAAAAAGGGCCTCTCGCATAAGAAGAGACCCTGCATAAAGCAATTCATCCCTCTTATCATTCAAGCCGCCAGACGACTTGCTGGAAGTAGCACCTTGTCGGGAAAAACAGGTTGCTGAGGCTTCATTGGTCCAGTCCCTCGGCCTCTCCGGATAAGAACAATTCATTTAATTGTCTGTATTTTCATATCTAGTATGATAGCATTTTTTCCTCTAAAAGCAAAGGGGTTGATTAATCCCATTGATATGGTGTCTGCTGATAGACATAATAATTGAGCCAATTAGAGAACAGCAGATGTGTATGGGACCTCCATGTATTCAAAGGATGCTGGTTTACATCGTTATTCGGAAAATAATTCTCAGGTATGCTGATATCAAGCCCTTTGCTCAAGTCGCGGGCATATTCTTCTGCAAGCGTATCTGCATCATATTCCAAATGGCCCGTAACCATGATATGCTTCTCATCCTTGGATAAAATTATGAAAGCGCCCGCCTCTTCGGAAGAAGACAGCAGCAGAAGGCGCGGGTCTTTCTCTATATCTTCCATGGAAACGGCAGTATAGCGGGAATGAGGGGCATTGAAGATATCCTCAAACCCACGGACCAGATTGATGGTCTGGTCGGAAACCCGGTGCTGATAGATGCCGGAGAGCTTCTTCGGCAGCGGATACTTGTTGATTCCATAATGATAATACAAGGAAGCCTGTGCCCCCCAACAAATATTCAGTACGGAAGTGACATTGCTCTTGCTCCACTCCATGATCTCTGTCAATTCGTCCCAATAGTCCACTTCTTCAAACTCAAGGTGTTCAATGGGTGCTCCGGTTATGATCATTCCATCAAAGCGGCGGTCCTTTACCTCTCCGAATGTTTCATAGAACGTGTCTAAATGAGATTTGCTAGTATTCTTCGCTTCATGTGTCTTCATCCTCAGAAAGGAAATGTTCACCTGCAACGGCGTATTGCCAAGCAGACGAAGGAGCTGCAGTTCAGTTCTTTCCTTTTCTGGCATGAGGTTGACGATAAGGATATTCAACGGACGGATATCCTGTGATCTGGCACGATCCTCATCCATTACAAATATCTTTTCATGCCTCAGCTCTTCAGTTGCTGGCAGTTCCTTTGGTATATTTATTGGCAACAGCATCTCCCCCTGTGTATGCTCAGATAATGCTTACTATTATAAAGATAATGCAAAATTCCCGCAACAGCTTCGGCTGGAATAAAATAGGGAAACTTAATTTTCCACCTAAATTTATGCTGTAAGCCATTTTGCTGCAGACAGTAAATCGGGAAATACATAATCAGCATCAACACCGTCCAAAATGCCGTCTCCTATCAGAATAGTCCTTACTCCCGCCTTCTTCCCGGCCTGGATATCTGGTTCCCGGTCACCGGCCATAAAACTTTCCTTTATATCAACCTGATGCTTTTCAGCCAAATCTAAAATCATCTGGGGTTTCGGCTTCCGGCATGCACAGTTTGCATGCGGTTTATGAGGGCAGTAAGCAATATCATCAATCACTGCTCCGTACTCGTGCAGATCCTGCTGCATCTTGTTATGTATTTCTATCAATGCTTCTTTCGCCATAAAGCCAAGTCCCACTCCTCCCTGGTTTGTCACCACAAACACCTTGAACCCCGCTTTATTCAGCAGATGAATTGCCTCTCCAACCCCAGGCAGCAAATAAAAATCTTCCGGACTATTAACGAATTGGACACGGTCCGTAAGCACTTCATTCAAGACCCCGTCCCGATCAAGAAATATTCCTTTGGACAATGCAGACTCTCCTTTCGTCCAGTAAAAGAGGCTGAGACAAACGTTTTTTATCCCAACCTCTCATCCGTATTATAATTCCAGTTCTTGTGGCGGCTGACCCGTTTTATTCATTAGGCGGATACCGATAGGCTCTATTTCCAGAACCACATAATTCGGATCGTCGGGTCCTTCCATATACATCGCCAAATCTTCGCTCCACAGCCTGCTGCGCATCTCCTCTGAATCATTGAGACGTACCTTGCCTTGGTACTCTACATAATCATCGCCAAATCCCTCTCCTTCATACCCGATCAGGATGTGTGTATAGGGGTTTTCCTCAATCTCCTCCGTCTTATCCGTATCTTTGCTTGTAGGGGTATAAAGCTTCAAGCCATCATGATAAAAGGTCATATAACGGGAGTGCGGCTTATCTCCTTTAACAGTTGCCATGGTCCCTACCGAACTCTCTTGAAGAATCTTTTCCACTGTGGATCTAATATCCTTTTGATCCATCTAAGACCACTCCTTTTCCTCCGTTTCTTCATAGTGTTCCTTATCTTTGCCGAAAATAAACTCCTCCCACCTAGATAAGCTGGTGACCCAGCGCCTTGTCTGGAGCCTAGTTATTGATAACTTATCCTTCGAAAGCTGGGGGGGTTTTTTGTTGGGCGTTAGGAGGTGGATATGGCCATGGCTCTACCTATAAAAAAGCAATTGCACCCGGAACGAGGCAATTGCTTCTATACTTTCTCGGCCAACAGTTTCTCAAACCTGGCTATCAATGCAAATATATATGCCGTATTTTTCGAGACGTAGGATGCCTCTTTCCTCACACCTGGTTCTCCACTCTGCCAGCGGTGATAAAAAGCAAAAACACGCTCAAATTCCTTGAAGTTGATTTTTCTTACCTTGGAAATACTCACACTCGGTTTTTGGAAGGTCGCCGGTTTCACCAGCAGACAATCCTCTGTCGGACGAACAGCAAACCAAAGGGGCGACTGATGATTTTTCGGAACGGTATGGATTTCAAACTCAAAATCCCGTTCATTTATCTTCTCCCAGATATCTATTGCCTGCATAACAACAACCTCCACTGATTGATTGTCTCCATGATAATACACTCTGCATGAATCTTTCAATATATTATTTCGAGAGAAAGGAAGAAATGTCCTTCCTATTCTTGGAGATTTTCTTAACTTGCAATTATTCCATACTTCCGCGCCATTATTCAATCCATCTGTTCCACGTGAAACCTATTGAGGAGGCAGGGTCTCCTCCTTTAGAGCCTTTTCATAGATTTGGTAGTCTTTCTCAGAGAATAAAACCACCCTCACTTCTCCAACCTCTCTCCGATTCAAGCAGCTGACAAGCGTTCGAATTGCGACAGTGGCCGCTTCTTCCACTGGATACCCATACACACCTGTTGAAATGGATGGGAAGGAGATACTGGACAGCCCAGACCGAGCCGCAATATCCAAAGAGTTTCGATAGCAATTGGCCAGAAGTTTTTCCTGTCCATCCTTACCCTTTTTCCAGATTGGTCCAACCGTATGGATAACATATTCTGCAGGAAGATCATACCCCTTGGTGAGGACTGCTTCCCCTGTGGAAAGATAGTCGCCTTTCAGCTTCTGGGTGCGTATCTCTTTACATTCCTCCAACAGCCTTTTTCCGGCAGCCCGGTGAATGGCCCCGTCCACTCCCCCGCCGCCAAGGAGAGAGCCATTTGCTGCATTGACGATTGCATCTGTGTGCTGTTCCGTAATGTCGCCAGTCAGCAGTACGAGGCTATTTCCATTTACCTGTTTTTCCATCATCCGTCCCTCCTGTAAATCCGTTATCTCCCTTTTATCGTAAATAATGGAGGAAGAAACGGCAAATGATTATAGGCATATCCCCAAATCTAGAAGTAATTTACATTTTTCTAAGAAATTAGGGCAATTGGCAGCATCTCTGCATAGAATAAAGATGGGAGATATTGCAGGCAAAGGAGGAAACACATATGTCGGACTTTAAGCCATACCGTAAAAAAGGGGAAGATCTCTTCCAGAACCTCTCTAAATCATTAAAAGATGTTTTCGAGCATGATGTCTTTTCCCCGTTGCATGGAAAGTTCAGCCCTTTCCGTGCCGATATTGTCGAAGGAAGGACGGCTTATTATATCCAAGCGGAACTTCCCGGTTTTTCCAAGAGGGATATCACCATTGAAGCTGGCAGCGACAACCTTACTATTCGTGCGATCCGGGAGAATCGAACAGAGGAATTAAGTGAGGAAACAAAGGTCCTCCGGCAAGAAAGGCAATATGGAGAATTTGTGCGCCAATTTCCAATCGGGAACATGAAGGAGGACAATATCACCGCCAAGCTGGAAGATGGGATGCTTTATGTAGAAATCCCGAAAAAGGCACCTGGAAAACCGGCCCATAAACAGATTGATATTGAATAAAACAATCCCCCGGCTGATAGCTTACAGCCGGGGGTTCTGCTTTTGGTTCATATGATAGAAAGCATATCAAAAGAAGCTGTCCGGTTCATTTGACCGGGCATTTCTTGCTGCATCCTTATTAGGAAGCCCGTAATGAGCGGAAACCTTCACTCCAGGCAATCAGTTGATCAAGCATTTCCCCAGCATTTGCTCGATGATATGGTGCAGGGTTGAATTCACTCATGTTTTCAAAATCCGTCATCAGGGAGAACGTTACCGCCGTACGTACGTCTGCCATTTGGAGCTCTCCAAGGACGAGACGCATGTTCTCATGCGCACGGGCGCCCCCAAGGCTGCCATAACCGACAAATGCGGCTGCTTTGTTTGCTACTTCTGGCTTCAGATAGTCCAAGGCATTTTTCAACGCCCCTCCGGCTGTATGGTTATACTCAGGAGTGATGAAAATATAGCCATCAAAGGATGCCATTTTTTCCGACCAGCTTTTAACGGCTGCATCGGCTTCATCCTTCTCTCCATTCTGCAGCTCCTTGCCGAACATTGGAAGCTTGAAATCAGCGAGGTTCACGATCTCATATTTTGCATTGTCGGCTTTTTCTGTTGATGCAAAATCATAGATCCAGTCGGCAACGGCCGTACCATTTCGCCCTTCCCGCACACTTCCTTGAACAATAGCTATTCGCAGTGGATGATTATCCGTTGTTGCAGCGTCTTGCTTTTTGCCTGTTTTACCGAATAGTCTGCTTAAAAATCCCACTTCTTCACCACCTGTCTCATTTTAATCCTTTATTTATGCGTTTACTTCCTGCTTTTCGCGCACCTTTTTCAGGGCGCCACTCCAAGCAATCACTTGATCTAGCATTCCATTGGCATTTCCTGCATGGTATTCTGCCGGTTTGAATTCGCTCATATTTTCAAAGTCCGTCATCAATGAGAAGGTGACAGCTGTCTGTACATCAGCCACCTGGAGTTCGCCAAGGATCAAGCGCATATTCTCATGTGCACGCGTACCGCCAAGGCTGCCATAGCCGACAAACCCGGCTGCTTTATTGTTCAATTCAGGATTCAAGTAATCCAGGGCATTTTTCAGTGCCCCTCCGACTGCATGGTTATATTCAGGGGTGACGAAAATATAGCCGTCAAAAGATGCCATTTTTTCTGACCATCCTTTAATGGCCGCTTCTGCATCAGCCTGCTGCGCTTCCGGCACAGCCGCACCAAGGAATGGCAGGTTATAGTCAGCTAGATCGACAATTTCATAATCCACTCCCGCATCCTTCCTATTTACCGCAAAGTCATAGATCCAATTGGTTACAGCCTCTGCATTACGTCCTTGACGTACACTTCCCAAAACAATTCCTATTTTAAGCATTCATTCTCCTCCTAAGTATCATTTTGAATTGAAGACAAAACTTAAGTTTAATTCAAAATGGTTTAATTCAATATAAAAATAGTAACATCTATTCATCAGTTTGGCAACTGTTATTCTTAATTTTACATCATAAAGTTACAAAAAGTAATTAAAGTGTAATTCTAAACTTTTTTAAGCATAAAATCACCCTTAGCATAGACAGCGAAAAACCCGCTTTGCTTCTGAGTCAATCATTCATGAGAAACTCACCGGGAGCCAGGTCTTTCCCCACGCAAAAAATGCAGCTCATACTTTTTAACAGCTGCCTTTTTTGCGTGGGAGGAAATAGTCCTCACCGGGTATGTTTTTTTCTTAGCCTGCGGTAGATTTGTTTCACTGCCTCCAGGTGCAAACCCTCGTGGAAAAAGCTGAACATCAATGTATCACCTGCTGTATGGAAGGTGATACCGGCTGAGTTTGTAAATGGTTCTGGCAGCTCCTCTTCCAGCTTCCCTAGGTGGGAACGTTTAATCCGCTCTCTCTGTTCATCCAGCACTTCCTCAATTTGCTCAAGAGACGGAGGAGTTCCTTGCCAGTCGGCGGGGCTGCTTCCAGGCGCAAAATAATCTGAGAAATTCTCCGGAACTTTTGCCTCTTCACCAAGCACCCCGTATGCCAGTTTCTCCTGAATAAGGGCAATATGGCCGAAATTCCACCGGATATTATTGCGGGAGTCTTCTGGGACTTGATCAACCAGTTCCTCCGGTATACGATCAATCGTTTGAATGGTCATATCCCGGACCTTGTCCATATGGTTGAATATAAGCTGTTCCATGCTATGTTTCCTCCTTCTGTCATCTGTCTTTGAAATTCTGTTCTATTCTGTATCTCTAGTGTTACTGATTTCTATTTTCGTGTTCCTGCCCTGAATTTCCTCCCTGACATAGAAAATTCCCCTCACCCGTCTTGAAGAATCTTCCCACGATCGACGCTTCTTAATGTCGGGGTAGAGGGGAAGCAGTCTCATCTGTCGCTTGGTTTAGAATGCCGATGTCGATCAGCCAGGCCATTTTCCTTCAAAAAAAGGCAGGGGCATAACTGACCCCCGTTACTAAAGTGCCTGCTTGAGGTCTTCTATCAAATCGTCCCCATCTTCAATTCCAACCGAAATCCGAATCAGGCCGTCCGAGATCCCCAGCTCTCTTCTTCTTTCAGCCGGGATGGAGGCATGCGTCATCTTTGCAGGCATGGATATCAGGCTTTCGACAGCACCGAGGCTTTCTGCCAGAGTGAAATAGTTGACCTGCGAGATCACTTGCTCCGCTGCTTCGCCACTGCCCACCTCGAAAGAAAGCATACCGCCGTAACCGTCCCCCTGCTTCTTAGCTATCTGGTGGCCGGGATGGCTTTTCAATCCTGGATAGTGGATAGCAGAAACCTTGGGGTGCTCCTTTAGAAAAGCTGCGATTTTTTGGGCATTTGCCTCAATCGCCTCCATCCTTAAGGCAAGTGTCTTAATCCCCCGCATCAGCAACCATGAATCTTGCGGCCCCAGTATTCCTCCCGCTGAATTCTGGATGAAATGGAGTTTTTCCGATAGCTTACTATCTCTCACGGCCACCAGCCCCGCTACTACATCACTATGGCCGCCAATATACTTAGTTGCACTGTGAAGCACGATATCTGCACCTAATTCCAATGGCCGCTGCCAGTATGGACTGGCAAATGTATTATCGACTACCAATAGCAAGTCATGGTCTTTGGCGATCCGGGCCATTTCTTGAATGTCGGTGATCTTAAGGAGTGGATTAGTCGGTGTCTCAATAAACAGGGCCTTGGTATCTTTAGTAATGGATTCTTCCACCTTTTGCGGGTTGCTTGTGTCCACGAAGCTATGGTGCAGGCCGAAACGGTTCAACACCTTGCTCATCAGCCGGTAAGATCCGCCGTACACATCATCTGTCAAGATTATATGATCCCCCGCCTCCATCAACATCATTACCGAAGTGATAGCCGCCATCCCGGAAGCAAATGCGTACCCTTCCTTCCCATTCTCCAAATCAGCAATCAACTGTTCCAGCGCATGCCTGGTCGGATTGCCCGTTCGGGAATACTCGAATCCCCGGTGCTTACCGACACTTTCCTGTTCAAAGGTGCTCACCTGATAGATCGGCACCGAAACAGCTCCGGTCTGGTCATCTTTGCTGATTCCTCCATGGATCATTTTCGTTTTGCTTCTCACTATTAACCGCCCCTCCCATTCTAGTTATATCGTAAATTTGTTTGCTTAAATAGCGATCGCTCCCGTCCGGGAAAATCGTGACAATCATCGACCCGGATGGAGCACGGCGAGCCTCTTCCAAAGCTGCATACATGGCTGCGCCCGAGGAACTCCCAACTAATAACCCTTCCTTTCCAGCCAGCTCTCTTACCATTCGGAAAGCATCCGCATCGGGGACCGTATGAACTTCATCCATCAGCTTCCTGTCCATATAGTCAGGGAGAAATTCCATGCCAATCCCCTCTGTCAAATGAGGGCCGGGCTTTCCTCCACCGATGATCGACCCTTCAGGCTCCACGATGGAAGCACGGAGGTCCGGATTCTTTTCTTTCAAAAACCGGGCCGTCCCCATAAATGTCCCGCCTGTTCCCGCTCCGGCAACAAATACGTCGATTCTTCCGCCTAAACCCTTCCAAATCTCTGGACCGATTGTCTGGTAATAGGCCATTGGATTAGCAGGATTTGAAAATTGCCTGGGAGAATAGCTTCCAGGGATTTTCTCCAACAATTCTTCAGTCTTCCGGATTGCCCCCTTCACCCCCTCATTCGCAGGGGTATGCACTATTTCCCCACCCAGTGCCTCCATCAGTGACTGCTTTTCCATACTGAAATGCTCTGGTACACAAAAAATGATACGGAGGTTTCTCTGCAGTGCAGCAAGTGCCAGGCCGATACCGGTGTTCCCGGCAGTCGGCTCAATAATTGTCCCTCCTTCCTGCACACGGCCCTGGCTGAGCGCCTCATCAATCAACTTTCTGCCGAGTCTGTCTTTGACACTTCCGCCCGGGTTGAATCCCTCCAATTTCGCAAAAAGACGCACTCCTTCAGGCAGTTGGAAATTGGTGAGCTCTATTAACGGTGTATTGCCGACCAATTCATGAACGGAATGATATACCGCCATTTCTTTTCTCACCCCTTTCTAAGGTTATGGACACCTATCAATCCGCTCCAATTTGCTCCTTTACTGCTTCCAACAGCCACACAAAATCATTCATCCGCTCCAGCCGGGTCTTCCACCCATTCTTTTCAAACAACTCCTTGATATCGCCTGTGTAAGGGTAGAACTCCCTCTCCAAGTCATTCGCCAACGCAGCAAACCCTCGGCTCCGTGCATCTTTTACTGCTTGATCATGTTCTTCCTCCGAACGGAACATGGTATCGGCAAAAATAATCCTTCCTCCAGGGGGAAGCATTCTTCCAAACTGCTGAACCGCTTTTTCCTTCTCATCCTTTGACAGATGATGGAAGGCATAACTGCTTGCAACGGTATCTACCGGTTTGCCGATATCCGGAAAGGTAAGAAAGTCCCCATCCAGTACAGTAAGGTTTGGAAATTTCCCCCTCGCAATGGTGCGCATACTGTGAGAAGGCTCTATCCCGATCACCTCATGGCCGACCTCCATCATCTTCTTTGCCAAATTCCCTGTTCCTGTTCCAAACTCCAATACCGTCCCTTTCACCCGATCTGCTACTTCCTGCAATATTTCATCATATCTATGGAAAACAGCCGCATATTGGGGGTCCTCGCCGGCTACACTCTTGTCATAGTCCGCGGCCCAACCTTCAAAAATCTCAATGAATTCCCTGCCCATTCACACCCCTCCTCTTTTTAAAACATATTAAAATACTAGGAATAGTCATATTATATACAGCAGCTTCTCAGACGTTCCTTCTATCTTGTAGTTTTTGGATGAAAAACAGAATAAAGAAGCAAATAAGCGACGTACGGAGAGGCAGGCCCCTAAAACACTAAAGCAGACAAGGCTATTCCTACCTAGTAATGAAACTTTCTTAATAAAAAAATCCCGCACTTAATGACAAGTACGGGAGAAACTTATATTGATAGATGAATCACTGTCTAGCCAGTGATTAATTCTTTATTGCTGTCTCCATCCATCTTTTTGATGTTTTTTATATAAGCAATACTATAGCCAGTGGTCGCAAATATTATGGAGATGATAGGAACGGTAAAGTTAACAATGGCATATGGCGCATACTGGAAGGCATTTACCCCAAGCGTCCCGAAGATAAATACACCACATGTATTCCAAGGGATGAACACGGATGTCAGCGTACCGCCGTCCTCGAGTGCTCTGGAAAGGTTCTTGGAATGAAGGTTTTTCTTTTTGTATGCTTCACTGTACATTCTGGATGGTACTACAATCGAGATGTATTGTTCCGAACAGGTGACGTTCGTAGCAAAGCAGGAAGCAATGGTAATAATGATTAGGCTTTTTGCAGACTTGGCAATTTTAAGGATATGCATCACAATTGCTGCCAGCATCCCCGTATGCTCCAAGATGCCACCGAAAGTCATTGCTACTAAGGTTAAAGACACCGTATACATCATGGATTCCAGACCGCCGTGGCAAAAGTATCTCCCTGGATGAAAACCTGACAGAGAAACCCGAGAATGACACCTACCAATAATGCAGGAACGGCGGGTACCTTCTTTGCAACCAAAACAATCACTGCCAATGGTACCAACAAGAGCCAGGGTGAAATGACAAAACTGCTGTCCATCACAGTAGCTGTCTGGCCAATTTCCACAACATTTATCGATCCATCACTAAAATTCCTGCCCATGAACCAATAAGCAACCAATGCAATCCCTAGCGCAGGGATGGTCGAATGAAACATATGTTTAATATGCTCGAACAGATTGGTCCCGGTCAATCCGGATGCCAGATTGGTTGTATCAGATAATGGCGACATCTTGTCTCCGAAGTAAGCACCGGATATCACGGCCCCGGCAACCATTGGGGCAGATATACCCAGACTCATACCGATGCCCATTCCTGCCACCCCGATCGTACCCATTGTGGACCAGGAGCTTCCGATAGCCAGCGCCACAATGGCACATATAATACAAATGGTCACTAAGAACAAGGAAGGTGTAATAAGCTCTAGTCCATAATAAATCATGGTAGCCACAATCCCTCCGCCAATCCAAGCGCCGATTGTCAGACCGACCAGCAGGATGATCAGAATGGCAGGGAGTGCTAGCCTTATTCCTTTATACATGCTTTCTTCAATTTCCTTCCAAGTGAACCCTGATAACCATGCTGTCACCCCTGCAACCAACGTTCCTAGAATAAGCGGAATGTGCGGATCCCCTTCAAACACGATAATAGTGACAGCCATGATAGTAATCATGGCTATTAAAGGTATCAGAGCCCTTTGAACAGATATTTCCTTCTTCATTTAATCCCTCCACTGTTGAATAGTTCCACACTATATAGTGCTTCTATTTCGCTCCTGAAAATGCTCAGAGAAATATATGTAAACGTTATCATAACATGATAGAGTTTATTATACTACAAAAATTTAAATTTCCAATCTATTAAAATTCACCCCAGACCCTATGGTTCCTTTTCCATCCTTCACCTTGATAATCACCACCCAGATGTTAGAATGAAACAAAGCATGATAGAGAATAAATGCTAATCCCAGACAGAGGAGAGAATGATAGATGAGTATGGAACAGAGCACAGCAGAGAATGGAATGTTCGGGGAGTTTGGGGGAAGCTTTATCCCGGAAGACCTGAAAAAGGTATTGGATGGAATCGCAGAAGCTTTTGAGACCTATAAGAATGACCCCGAATTCCTTGAGGACTACGAGTATTATTTAAGGGAATATGTCGGGCGTGAAAATCCGCTGACTTTCGCCCAGAATCTTACAGAGAAAGTCGGCGGGGCAAAAATCTATTTGAAACGCGAGGACTTGAACCATACAGGCGCCCATAAAATCAATAATGTCATCGGGCAGATCCTATTGGCGAAACGGATGGGGGCTTCCCGAATCATCGCCGAAACCGGAGCCGGACAACATGGTGTAGCCACGGCCACCGCTGCAGCCATGTTCGGTCTGCCGTGTACCATCTATATGGGAAAAGTGGATACAGAAAGACAAAAGCTCAATGTATTCCGTATGGAACTACTTGGGGCTGAGGTGGTTGCTGTAGAGAAAGGACAGGGCCGGCTAAAAGATGCCGTGGATGTGGCTTTGGAAGATCTTATCGCCAACTCGGATCATACCTTCTATCTGATTGGTTCGGCGGTCGGGCCGCATCCATATCCAAGCATCGTCAAACACTTTCAGGCGGTGATCAGTCTGGAATCCAAACGCCAGATCCTTGATAAAGAAGGAGAGCTCCCTGCAGCAGTGATTGCCTGCACAGGCGGCGGCAGTAATGCCATTGGAGCATTCGCCCATTATATCAAGGAAGATAAGGTGAGGCTAATCGGAGTGGAGCCGGAAGAGGCGGCAACCATCTCCAAGGGGGTTCCTGCCGTCCTGCATGGCTATAAATCCCTGACCCTGCTCGATGAGAATGGTGAGCCTGAACCGACGTACTCAATTGCAGCCGGGCTGGACTACCCCGGAGTCGGACCGGAGCACAGCCACTTGAAAATGAGTGGACGCGGCGAATATGTAACAGCAAGCGGGCAGGAAGCATTGGAAGCATTCCAGGAACTGTCCAAGGTTGAGGGCATTATCCCTGCATTAGAAAGCTCCCATGCTGTAGCTCATGCCATCAAGGTTGCAAAACAGCTGCCACAGGACGAAGCCGTCATCGTCAATCTCTCCGGCCGGGGAGATAAGGACGTTGATCAAGTCTTTGAAATGATTAAAAACTAAGTGAAAGAACAAAAGGCTAAGTAAGCATCCGGCCGGCAATCCACCTGATTAGCAGAGAAAGACTATCAGTGGACCGATAAACACTGCTTCCCTAGGCTTCCTAAAACCATCTAACACTCGGAGCTGTCCCTACCAAGGGGGCAGCTTTTTTATATTGAGTTCCTCTCTCCAACGCCACACTAATAAGCCTGAGCAGTCATGCACATACTAAGGCTATCCAACGTAATCCAGGAGGGTGCATATGATCGAGAAAAACATTAAGCTGACATCCGCGGAAATCGGCTGTCTATGGACAGCATACATGAATAACAGTATGTCCGAAAAGATGTTGAAATTTATCCTTCAGCATATTGAAGATGAGGAGATAAAGATGATTGTCAGAAATTCCTATGAAATTGCCTTTAACCACCGAAAGCAGCTCCGTTACCTCTTTGAACAGGAAGATTACGCCCTCCCACGTGCATTTACAGAAGAGGATGTAAACATGGAGGCTCCCTGGCTGTTCTCGGATATTTTCTGCCTTAACTACGTCAACCATATGGCTAAAGTAGCTATGGTCACCTATGGTGGATTTATTGGCATGTGTACCAGAAGGGATATCCGCCAGTACTTCTCTGCAGGAATGCAGGAGACTGTACAATTGTATAACCGCTCGACAGAAACAGCTCTGGAAAAAGGAGTGGAAGCAAGGCACCCATATATCGAAGTTCCTAAGGCATCCGAATACATCGACAGTAAAAAGTACTATAGTGGACTCAATCCATTCAGTGAGAACCGGCCGCTTAACTCCATCGAGATCTCCCATCTGTATCTAAATGTGATCACTAATGTGATGGGGGGAAAGCTGGCCATCGCTTTCGCCCAGACCTCCCCGACCAAAGAAGTACAGGATTTTATGCTGAGGGCCAAGGAAATTTCCCAAAAGCATGCAAAGATATTTTCTACCACCTTATTGGAGGATGATATCCAAACTCCACAGTCACCGGATATGGCGGTCAGCAATTCAACGACAAAGACATTCTCCGATAAATTGCTGATGTTCCATATGTCTCTGATGACCACTGCCGGAATTGGAAACTATGCAACCGCAGCCGCCGCCAGCCAACGGACCGATTTAATGGTCAATTATGAGCGGTTGTCCCTGGAAGCAGCCCGCCTCGCAAAGAGTGGAGCAGACTTGATGATCCTGAATAATTGGATGGAACAGCCGCCTGGAGTCGAAAACCGTGAGAAGCTGGCAAGGAATAAAGGCAGCAATGGACGAGGATGACCTTTGTATCGTTTAGATCCTGTTAGGAAAGGGAAAATTTATCAACAAATTGCTGTAAAGGTGGTATCTGTATGGAAAAATATCAGGACCTTAACCTGAATTATATTGCAGGCGAATGGAGAGAAGGAAAGGGCTCATCTACCTATGAACTGACGAATCCATATAACGGAGATGTCCTGCAGAAGATTAAGATGGCGAACAAAGACGATGTCAACGAAGCTTATGAATCCGCACAAGCTGGGCAGAAAGAATGGCAGAAACTGAATGCCTTTGAACGTTCCTCCATCATGGAAAAAGCCGTACAGATTTTGGAAAATAGAAGAGAAGAAATCATTCATCATATGGTGGAAGAAGGCGGAGCTACCCATATGAAAGCCAATGTGGAAATGGATTTTGTCATTGCCATTACCCGAGAAGCAGCTTCCTTCCCGCTTCGAATGGAAGGAAAGCTCGTACCATCCCTTGTTGCCGGCAAGGAAAATAGAATTTACCGGAAACCCCTTGGGGTCGTGGGGGTCATCGGGCCATTCAATTTCCCGATGTATCTGGCCATGCGCTCAGTAGCACCGGCCCTAGCCACTGGCAATGGGGTGGTAGTGAAGCCGGATGAACAGACAGCAGTCACCGGTGGAATCCTCATTGCGAAAGTTTTCGAAGAAGCTGGTGTGCCTGCAGGCTTGTTAAATGTGGTCGTCCCGGATATGGAGGATATCGGTGATGCGTTTGTAGAGCATCCAATCCCACGGTTGATTTCATTTACAGGGTCCACCCCGGTAGGACGCCATATTGGTGAGCTCTGCGGCAAAAACATCAAGAAGGCTGTACTGGAGCTGGGCGGAAACAATGCTTTGCTTGTTCTGGATGATGCAGACGTGGATCGTGCGGTTGGTTCAGCCCTCTTCGGCAAATTCATGCATAATGGCCAGGTATGTATGGCAATCAACAGGATTATTGTTCACCAGAGCAAATATGAGGAGTTCGTTGAAAAATTCGTAGAGCGGGCCAAACAGATTAACGTCGGTGATCCGCGGAACGAAGAGAACATGATTGGGCCTCTGATCAATAGGGATGCTGTGGACCGAATCCTTGGTGAGATAGAGGAAGCGAAAAAGCAAGGTGCCGAAGTGGTCCTGGAGGGTAAAGCAGAAGGAAATATCCTGCATCCTTACGTGCTTACTGGCACGAATGAAGTGGCCACTGCCAAACATGAAATGTTCGGTCCTGTGGTAACTATCATACCGGCAGACAGCGAGGAGGAAGCTGTCGAAATAGCCAATGATACACCATTCGGGCTAAGCGGGGCAGTCCATGCAGGCTCTCCGGAACGAGGGGTTGAAGTTGCCCAGAAGCTCCACACCGGCATGGTCCATGTGAATGACCAGAGTGTAAACGATGAGCCATTGATTGCCTTCGGCGGCGAAAAGGACTCCGGATTGGGGCGCTTCGGCGGCGAATGGTCTCTGGAGGAATTCACTACTGTTCAGTGGATTTCTGTCCAGAACGAAAAGCGGGAGAATCCGTTCGATACTGATTATTTGGATTAACACGCGAAGAACAGGGCATGATGCCCTCGGGAGGTTTCCAATATGAAAAGGGACAATAATAGACAATCGGCGACATGGATCAATAATGAAGCACTGCGCGGAAAACCTCAGCTGGATATTGATCGTGTCATCGATAAAAAGCTGCCGGGCGGTGCAGAATACCGTAGGGAAAAAAACAAGAAAAAGTAAGGAAAAGGGGCTGGCACACAGCTCCTTTTTTTCAGTTCAGGCAAAGAGGGGGACTTGAATCGGCTTCGGAGTGTGCCCGGCCAATTTTTTTTAGACCATTCATGCCCTTGTGCCACGCTGCTTGCAGACAAAAAAGACGGGGCTATACTCCAATAGATCCGGGGTAACTTACAGTTATGATTCATCCAGCCTACGGTCACAAAAGGTGAACAACGGGCAGCCTTCACAAATCGGTTTGGCCTTGCAATGGACTTTTGCATGCTCTACCAGCAGGGCATGAAACTCATTGTATAACGCAAGGCTGCCCGGGACTTCTCCTTCTACCTTTTCACGAAACGCATCATATGTTTTAGGCATGTTGAAACCAACGCGGTAGAAAATCCTCCTTGCATAGGCATCGACTACAAAAACAGGATGCTGAAAGGCATAGAGGAGCATGACGTCCGCTGTTTCCTGGCCAATGCCTTTAATGGAAAGCAGTTCCTCTCTCAGCCGGCCGCCCTCCACCCGGCGTACCTGATCCACGTCAAAGTCATACCTGCTGTACCATTCCATGAAGGACTTGATGCGCTTTGCTTTGATATTAAAAAAGCCGCTGGACCGGATCAGCAATGCCAGCTCATCTACCGGCATATCATAGATTACATTTTCCTCCAGGTATGGCTTTAATCTTTGGAAAGCCTTCTCGACATTGCGCCAGCTCGTATTCTGCACCAATATGGAACCGATCATCATCTCAAAGGGATTGTCAGCAGGCCACCACCCTTGGGGGCCGTAATAGTCCAACAGCTTTTCATACATCAGCAGATATCCCGGCCTGTTCATCCCTGCTCCAGCTCCAACAGTTTCTGTTTCATTGCCAATCCTCCACGGTATCCGGTCATCTTGCCATTTTTGCCGATCACCCGATGGCAAGGTACCGCCACCATCACTGGATTGGCCCCTATTGCAGCCCCCACAGCCCGCACTGCCCGGGGCCGTCCAATTTTGCCGGCGACCTCGGAATAGGCCGCAGTCCGGCCATATGGTATTTCGGTCAGTGCAGTCCAGACCTGTTGCTGAAAAGGTGTGCCTGATAAATCCAAGGGCATTTCAAAAGCCTTACGCTCCCCATCTAGATATTCTTCCAACTGGCTGACATACGGGGCGATTCTATCCTGATCATCCACCAGAGTAGATTCCGGACGCTTTCTAGCTGCCCAGCTCTCTACCTCCGATTTTGGACCGTTGTCCGAGCCGACAAAAGCCAGCCCCTGCTCAGTGACGGCAATAAACAGGGACCAGGGCGGTCGGTCCAATTTTCCAATATAGACTTTATCGGTAGTATACATCCTGTTCTCTCCTCCGTATCAGTTGCTTTCCTGTACATTAGTCAGTGTGGATTGATCTTGTTGAGGATTTTGTTTAACCACTGATATTTTTCCATCAGTCTCCAACACAACCGCTTCCACTTCATCCATCGAACCAATTCCATCTGACCTGCAAGCCTGGAGGACTTCCACCTCCAAGACGCGGGCTTTTTTCATGCTATGATGCAAATATTGGCCATTATAATACAACAGCTGGGGCTTTGATTTAATCAGCCGGCTTACGAAGTCTGATCTTGTCGATAAAGCAGCAATCAAATACTGCATTCCAATCAGAACAAAGAATGCCGTCAAGCCTTGCGCCAGGCTAACTTTCTGGTTCAGCAGAATGGTCGCCAGGGTGGAACCCAGGGCAACAGTTACGACCAGGTCGAAAGCATTCATTTTTGACAGGGTACGCTTTCCGGAGACTCGGAGAAAAAGGACAAGTCCAATATATGCCAGAAGGCCGACTAAAAGCGTACGACCGATTGCATCCCATCCATTAAAAAACATGTAGACCCACCTTTCTTTAGTAAGTATTACTGTTCCATTCCCCGAAAAAGGAATGGAAAACACACCTACTAAACAGAGACGCCACCCTTCTTATGTAAGAAAAGGACCACCCCTATTTGGGTGATCCTTGTGGCAATGCATCGAGCATTTCCTCAATAGCTGCTGCCACTCCGTTCTCTTCATTTGTTCCTGTGACATGCGAGCACATGGCCTTGATCTCCTCTTCGGCATTGCCCATTGCAACACTGCGACCGGCCATCTGAAGCATGCTGGCATCATTAAAGTTGTCACCCAGTGTCATGACATCGCCCATATCGATCCCCATACTCCCGGCCAGAGACTGTAAAGCAATGCCTTTTTGGGCAGCGGGGTGGTTGAATTCAAGGTTAATGTCCCCTGATGAGGTAATCGCAAGCTGTTCTTCCCCTTGCAACGATTCACGGACTTCGGCGAGCTTCGCCTTATCCATAGAGAAGGCAAGAATTTTGTAAATCTCCAATCCTTCCACCGCAAATACCTGCTCATTATCCGAAATGAACTCCACCTGCTCATCCTGGAAGCGCTGCTCGGCACCCTCAATGATCTCCGCCTCCGACATATGCGGATTAGCTGATTTCATGATATCGATCATTACTTGCAGGAATTGTTCCTGATTGGTGGAATATACGCCATTGCTTGTGAAAAACTCAAAATACATTCCCAGCTGGTCGCAAAGTTCCTGGATATTTTTTGCGGTCTTCCTATCCAATGGTACGGACCGGAGAACCTTTCTATCCTCAGAATAAGTCAGGGCACCATTCAGGCAAATGACGGGGGCGGAAAGGCCTACTTCCTTCAAGGGTTTGCCGGCCGCGCCATACGATCTGCCGGTGGCTACCACAAACTGGAGGCCCCTATCGACCGCCTTTTGGATGGCCTCTGCATTTTCCCTGCTTACTTCCCCTTTTTGATTCAATAATGTTCCGTCTAAGTCAGTAGCTATCAGTTTCATCGTCTGTCTCCTGTTCTACAGGGATGATCAGCAGGAAGTCTTCCCGATTCTCCCGCCCATATCAACAACCTCTTCCGCCAGCTTCTCCAAGCGGTAGAGCATTTCCCCGTTGGTGATTTCTTTCTTCTCGTTGAAATACTGTTCTTCTACAAATACGTACTGCGGCAGCACCATTGCTTTCATATAGGCAAGGATCGGCTTCAGCTGGTGCTCTACGACCAGATGGTGTTTGGATGACCCAGCTGTAGCGACCAGTCCTGCCGGCTTATTCATCATAGCATCTACCGGCAGCAGGTCGAACATATTTTTCAATGTGCCCGGTATGGATGCCTGAAAAATTGGTGTGCCGATAATATACCCATCCGCTTCCATCACTTTATGGATGAGCGCCTTTGTATCGCCTTCATAATCCATATAATATCTTCCGTCACAGAAGTCGAGCTGATAATCCTTCAAATCGACCAGTTCAACTTCAGCCTCCGGAAGATATGTTTTTATATTGGTTAACACCTTCTCAACCGTCGCTCTTGTCTTGGATCCGACGATTGATCCGGAGATCCCGATCAGTTTCATTTCCTCACCCCTATGGAGTTATTCCCGCTGGCAGTGCTTACTATTTATTTATGTTCGTATACCTTATTAGTTTAACTTATTTTCGTAATAAATTCTCTTCTCCTGCACATTTTTCGATATTGTTGGAATGTAAATAGCGGTGACGAGACAAAGGGCGCAGTACTACCAAATTTAAGGCGTGCGAAAATCCACAGTGAACCAGCCATAGCAAGCTTCCTATGTACATACTATATTTCTAGAATAAAGCCCGGAAATGCATGCGATTCCCGGGTGATCATTCCTTATTTTATTTCAAATGTCTCCTCTATTTTAATACTGTCCAAAACAGACTGGACCATGGAACAGTTTTTACGGGTAAGCTCCATTGCCTTTTCCACTTTTTTCTCAGGAATATCATGGCCATAGATGGTGAAGTGGAGATTGATTTCCTCTACACGGTCGGCGATATTCGGGTTCCGCTTCACATCCGCCTTAATATTTATATCGTCAAAATCAATACGCATTTTCTTCAATACTTTGCGAAGGACGCCCCCGCTACAAACAGCAACCGATGATACAAGCAATGCGTATGGCCGGAAACCATATTGGTCATCGCTGGACACATCCAGCTTGCCATATTCAAACTCGGCCTGAAAGCCATTTTCCATCATTTTATATTCCATCATCATCCATCCTTTTTCAGAAGTTAGTTATATTATATCGGATGCAAGCAGCATTTAAATGCAATCTGCTTATATACCGATATGGCAAAGGTCCGCCTGATTCGTACAGCGTTGCAGACCCACTACTTTTTACTGGCAGAAGGGGACCTTATAATTGCTCCAACCAGCGGGATATCCAATTCATTCCTCGGATGAGACCTTCTCGTAATGCCAAAAATAAGTATATCCTTTTATAAAGGAGAGAGAGAAAAATGGACAGACAACGGGCCGAAGAGATTATCGGAACACCGCATATGGTCCAAGTTAACTATCGGGGCATCCCAGTTTATCTCCAGGATGTAAATGGACAGGAAACCGCAACCGTTTTTCCATTAGATGAAATGGATCATGAACAACAGGTGGATCTGGAAGGACTGGAAGAAATAAAAACCAAGCCGATCGACGAACAGTTTCATCCTTTTTAGTTACCTGATAGGGGGCGCCTGCCGCGTCATGCCGGCGCCTTCCATATTGCCAGCCGATGCATTTCTTTTACATAGAAACATAGGCTTGTATAATAGAATATAAAAACAACTTACCATCTTTAAAGGAGGTGACCAGATGGAAGTATCATCTATTGTCCACAAGTTGAAAGGCAGAACACCAACCATTTTGGGCCAGGATAAGTATTTCCGCTCGGCAATTTTAATTCCCCTTGTCGAAAAGGATGGCGAAACCCATCTCCTATTTGAAGTAAGATCGATGAAATTAAACAGGCAGCCGGGTGATACCTGCTTTCCAGGGGGCCGAATTGAACAGAGTGACAGCAGTCCGCGGGAAGCGGCAGTCAGGGAAACAACAGAAGAACTGACCATCAAGGAGGAAGAGGTGGATGAAGTAATTCCCCTTGACTATATCGTTTCCGATTCTGGGAGGATCATCTACCCCTTCATTGGAAAAGTTGCGCCCCGACAAGAAGTGAAGCCAAATGACGGGGAAGTAGAGGAGGTCTTCACTGTTCCCCTCAACTTTTTCCTTGAGAACGAGCCTGAAGTACATCAGGTACGTCTACAGGTACAACCGGCGGATGATTTTCCATATGAATTGATTGTCGGAGGAGAAGATTATAACTGGCAGTTCCGTGAAACCGATGAACTGTTCTACCAGTACCATGGTAAAGTTATCTGGGGGTTAACCGCTAAAATCCTCCGCCATTTCGTCGAGCTTCTTAAGGCCTAAAAATATATGGTTCTTATTAGGCTTCCGCACTTTCGAAATTCCATACGAAAAATCGAGTGTCCGTTAGCCATAAAAAAAGTGGATTGCCAACAGGCAATCCACTTTTTTTCTCATTTTAATTTAACAGAAGGTATCTTGCTTATTCGGATTCTTCATCCCGAACAATGGGCGGATCAATAAGGCAAGCCCTGTACCAAGCAAAGCCATTACCATCCATACCCATCCATGCAGGCTGAAGGAGGCGATGCCGCCGAAGTAAGCGCCGATATTACAGCCGAATGCCAGACGGGCACCATATCCCATCAACAGTCCACCGATGATGGATGCACCGGCAATGCCAGGTTTTATCTTACGTGGCTTGAAGTTTCCTTGTGCAGACGCAGCAATGAATGCACCCAGAATAATGCCGAAATTCATGACACTAGTCGAGTCGGCTAGGACAGACTGGGTGAGGGCTTCCCCGTTCGCTCCTGAGAAATATCCCCAGGATGCCACATCAATTCCGACAGCAGAAGCGGCTTTTCCGCCCCACAACGCGAATGCTGAGGTAATACCCCAAGGATTTCCGCGGATCGCCAGGGTCAAAGCATTCAGTACGGCCAGAATGATGGCTGCTGCGAACAGCGGCCAGGCTCCCCGGAAAACTTTTTTCCAGCCATTCGTGGTTGCCAGCGGCTTCATCATTGGCGGGTTTTTCTTTTTGGCAATCTTGATCGTCAGCAAATAGATTCCAGCGAAGATGACCATTTGAACAAACCATCCGCCAAAATATCCAAACCCTGTCGATTCAGCCAGGGAAATGGCTGGAAGTGCAGGGGTATCCATCCAGAATGTAAAATGATAGGCACCGATGGTTGATCCTACGATGAATGAGATAATTGTCAGAACCATGGAGGATGAGCCCCCACCTAGGTTATATAGTGTTCCAGATGCACAGCCATTACCGAGCTGCATACCAATCCCGAACATAAATGCGCCGACCAGTACGCTCACACCAACAGGTGAGACATAGCCAGACGGGTCATTTCCTGTGAAACTGAACCCAGTCCCCAGAATAATCGCAAATAGTGTCGTGGCTACTGCCAGCATCACCATATGTGCCTGCAGACCTTGTACATTACCGACAGATGCAAGTCTGCGGAATGCTGAAGTGAAACCGAAGCGGGCGTGCAGCAGAGTCACTCCCAAAGCAATACCAATTATATATAAAACACCCTGTGTCAATGTGGTAGTAGTTAAAATTGCGATCAACAGAACCAGCGCCACCATGATACCTGCTGTCATGTATGGTTTCTGGATTGGATTAAGTTCCTTTACTACCGTAGTAGGGTCAATGTTGAATTTTTTCGTTGATGATGAACCTAACGCGGTTTGCTCCATCAAACAAACCTCCTTATCTGATAATCTTACTAGGCTTTAAATTATAGAATAAACTCACCAAGATGTAAATACTATTTTTATAGAAAGAGCAGAAGTTTTGACAGATACATGAAGAGTATTGTAACGTAAGTTGACTAATCCAATAAAGTTTCCAGTATTTCTATTCATTATATTTTTTCAAGGAGGAGGGTAAATTTTGAAGGCTCTTTGGAGAGGTTACATAGAAACGTCACTAATATTGAAAATCACTGCTGCCCTGATATTGGGAGTAGTAGTCGGCCTGGCAGCTGGTGAGGATGCCAATGTCCTGGCTCCGTTAGGGGACCTATTGATCCGTCTGCTTAACTTCCTGATCATCCCGTTAGTACTATTCACCCTAATTGTCGGCATCAACCAGACAAACGTTCTGAATCTCGGACGGATGGGCGGGAAAACGATCTTCTATTATATCGCCAGTACTGCTTTGGCGATTATCTCAGGCTTGGTCATCTCCGGCATTTTCCAGCCTGGAAGCGGTATGCCATTCCCTTCAGGTGAAGAACTGGATACTCCAGATAGCCCAGGGCTGAGCACCGTCCTTCTGAATATCGTCCCGGATAATATTGTCACTGCTTTCAGCGAGCTTAATCTATTGGGTATTATATTCACTGCTCTCGCTTTCGGAATTGCCATTTCTATTTTGCGGTCTTCCGAAGCTTTTGCTAAACAGGGAAGGCTCGTTTATAGTGTCGCTGAAGGATTGAATGAAGCCACACTGACCATTATGAGAGGTATTCTCCAATATGTTCCGATCGGCATCTTCGCTATCGTCGCAGGCACAGTGGGGACCCAGGGGACCGACACCTTATTATCCCTCGGCCACATGCTCATGGTCTTCTACATCGCCCTGTTGGTACAGCTGGGATTCTATATTTTATTCCTGCTCATCTTCAAGATTTCACTTGCAGACTTTTTCCGGCATGCCCGCACACCAATGCTGACGGCGTTTGTTACCCAGAGCAGTTCCGGAACGCTGCCCCTAACGCTTAATGCTGCAAGGAATATGGGATTGAACAAAGGACTTTACGGGTTCAGCCTGCCACTTGGAGCCACCATCAACATGGACGGTGCAGCCATCCGCATCGCAGTTTCTGCAGCGTTTGCCGCCAATATGATTGGAGATCCACTCAGCTTTACAGAGATGCTGCAAGTGGTCCTTATCGGTACATTGGCATCCATCGGAACCGCTGGAGTTCCAGGGGCTGGCATCATCATGATTGCCACTGTATTCGTCCAGGTAGGACTTCCGCTTGAAATTGCAGCCCTGCTGACATCTGTAGATGCCATCATTGGAATGGGGGCAACCTCCCTGAACATTACGGGCGATATGACTGGTACGTCCATTGTTGATAAAACAGAAAAAAGACGGAAACAACCTGTAAGGTCTTAGCAAAGAAGTATAAAAGCACCCTCGGAATCTTCCGGAGGTGCTTTTGCTTTGATTTTGCTATTTGAAATGGTCTCTGTATGCCTGTACAAATTCCTCAGGGGAAGTCTTCACATTATAGGAAAATACCCCTTTGGCTGTATGAAGATATAACAGGCCTCCCTGACCGCCAATAAAGCGGTAAGACATATCCAATACGTCTTCGATAGGAAATTCCCTATGCTTGGTAACCACTTTGTCCTCATAGAGATAGAGGGTCCGCGGATCTTCCACATCTATCTGTTCCAGGCTATTTACCTGTCTTTCCACCTTAAAGTAAGGCTGTTCTGCGATCAATTCCATGGTAACCCTCCAAAGGGATGGTGAATAATTGCTGTTCTGCAGTCTGTCGTCTGCAGCTAGATTTCAGCCAGACGCAAATGGTTTCTCTTCCATTGGATCCATTGGTTCTCACGAGTCTTCCTCGGAAGGAACTGCCGGATATCCTCCTCATGGTAACCCACCTGCAACCGCTTATTGTCCATAATTATCGGACTTCTCAGCAGGTTGGGATGCGTTTGGATCAACTCCAGCAATTCCTTCAATGGGAGAGCATCCATATCAATGTCCAGCTCCTTATAGATTTTGGACCTTGTAGAAATGATTTCCTCTGTACCATCAACGGTCAACCTTAGTACATCATAAAGTTCCTGTATGGTAAGAGGATCCCTCAGTACATTGCGTTCCGTAAAAGGAATTCGATTATTCCTCAGCCATTCCTTTGCCTTCCTTGTCGACGAACATGGTGCACCATAAACCTTCACTGTCATTTATCATACCCCATTCCTAAAGAGATTTATATTCTATGTACGTTTGGCTAAACCTTTTTTCAGCAAATTCATCTCGACGGTGAAATTATCCATTGCTTCACCGTCCGACAGTTCCCTGGCAAATTTCTCTACAAAGTTGCGGAATACAACAGCAGTAAGGATCTGTATGACATAAAACAGCTCTTTCTCCTCGGATATATTCAAAATTTCCCTGTTGATCAACTGTTTTATTTCCTCTATTTGTTCATTGCTCTGTGTTCCGCTGAACATAGTGGTAAAGGCATCTTCTATCTTATGTGTGACATTCAGGAAGGCGTTCTTCAAGAAGTTGCGCTCCTCCTCATCAGGCATGTCATACAGGAACTCCCTGTATATTTCCGTGACCGCTTCAAAGATGTCCCCATCATGTTTTTCCAGCATGGCAATGAAGGAATTCTTTCTTTTTACCGCCTGTTCATTCAGCAGATAAAAAAAGATATCCTCTTTGTCTTCGAAGTACTGATAGAAGCTTCCACGTGGAATGCCGGCCGCTTTTACAATATTGGAAATCGATGCTTCAAACAATGGCACCCGTGAGAATTCCTCTCCTGCAGCATGAATTAATTTCTGCCGTTTTTCGTCCGGCAGATTAAAAAATGTCGGCTTCGGCAACGCATTTCCCCCCATCACTCATGTGACACTATGTCATTTCTTATACTTCAATTATAAATGACACAGTGTCATGGGTCAATTTAATCCTTTACTATCCGCAATTTTTTTCACGATATTTTACTATTTTGTGACGAAAACGGGAAGTTAGTATAATAAAAGGTGAAAAGGAGAGAGCAAGTTGCTGAAAAAGTGGATAGATGAAGCTAAACATACCGTCGTTTTCACCGGTGCTGGGATGTCTACGGAGAGCGGGCTGCCCGATTTCCGCTCCGCCAACAAAGGACTATGGCAGAGCAAGGATCCGAGTAGAATTGCCAGTGCCGATGCGCTCAATAATAATGTCAGTGAATTCATAGCGTTTTACCGCGAACGCGTTCAGGGTGTCAGGGAGTATGGCCCTCATAAAGGACATCACATCCTGGCAGAGTGGGAAAAGCAAGGAAAAGTGCAATCCATCATCACCCAAAATGTGGACGGCTTCCACCAACAGGCCGGAAGCCGGAAGGTAGCCGAACTCCACGGCACACTCCAAAAGCTTCACTGCCAAGCATGCGGCAAAGTGTATGACAGTGAGGACTATATCAACCAGGATTACCATTGTTCCTGTGGCGGTATACTCCGTCCTTCCGTTGTCCTGTTCGGCGAAACCCTTCCGGAAGAAGCTTTCGACTTCGCCATGTCCGAAGCCAGGAAGTCTGATTTATTTATCGTCATGGGCTCTTCACTCAGTGTCACACCGGCAAACCAATTTCCCATTATTGCAAAGGATAGTGGAGCGAAGATAGTCATTATAAATAAAGAGCAGACAGAGATGGATCACATTGCCGATCAGGTTATCCAAGGAAACGAAATTGGTGAAGTGCTGGCAGAACTGAATTCTCCTTAAAGGCATAACGGCTCTTTCAGTGGACCTCAAGAATTTACCGATTTCAAACAATAAAAAAACAGGTGCCGGCTAACAACCGCTTGTCGCCTTTTGCCGATACCTGTTGAATTATGCCATCCACTTGGGTGGCATATTTTTATCCCAGTAGATTTCTCCTATGTCATAATGCTCTTCGAATCCATCTGTACTAAGATGGTAGTGGAAATTGAACCAGTATCCTTCCCATGGACGGTTGTCCCTGCGCACATGGAATTTGGCAATGTCCTTTCCCTGCCTGCTGTCATGGATGTTGAAAATCCTTTCCCCTGTACCTGAAGACGGGTCCTCTGTAATGCTGAAATAGATAGGGGCAGCATCGCCGGATTCCATAACCAGCTGCTCCACGGCCTCTTCCATTTTCGGAAAGATTACCGCAGTAAATTCATCCTCTACCTGTGGGAGGATTCTAGGGCCTAATTTATACATGGTTTGTTCTTTTGCCTTTTCTGTCAGGGTTTTTAGATAGTCCTCACTGTCAAAACCGAGCGTTACTTCGAGTTCGCCGGCCCCTGTACTCCGAGTTTCTTCCCGCCCTGCATCCAGCTTGGTGTTTGCTCCGTGTCCCTCATTCTCTGTCTCTGCAGTCAAATGGGCGGGAGGTGTATACATTCCAAGCGTCATAACAGTAATCATTGCCACTAAGGCTTTTCTCATCCATGGCTTCATGAAAAAATCCCTCTCGTCTATGTACTTACCTAAATTTTATCATGGATAAAGGAAATGTCTATGGAATTTTCACTATCTTAACACTCCTGTAACAGAGTGAAAGGAAAGAGGCGGGAAGTTACAAGAGAACTGCGAACTAGAATGGTTTGCCGCCAAATGAAAAAGAGCAGGCATCCATGCGCTGCTCTTCCATCCTGACAGGCTTCACTTACAGCTGCCTGCGGTTTATCTTTTCTCCATCATAATAGAAAACAACTTGTTTATTCTCCACCATGGTTTCCATATGGACATTCCTTCCCCAAAGCTGGTAAATATATGGCAGTACATTTTCCAAGTAGTGCAGATCCAGCTCTGTCCCTTCATAACTGTGGGTAAGATATAATTCTCCATTACGCAGATAGTCCCCATTGGTTACCGTAATATATGGAAAACCGCCATTCACTCGCATAGACACCAGTTGATCTCGTACATTCTGATAATCCTTGTCTGTAATCCGGTAATCCCGGCCCTGCTTCTCAAACAGGTACATATCCTCCTGTTCAACCAGCTCTTTGGTCAGGTAATTACGGATAAAGGAAATATCCGACTCGATTTCCCGCACTTCGAATATTTTCTCTCTTCCTGACCCCGGCTCTACTCCCATCCGCTTCATTTCCTCTGTAGGATTATTGTAGCGCTCTTCAATATCTTCGAATATCTTCAGACCAAGATAGTAAGGATTTATCTGCTGTTTGGAGGGCTGCACCACACTTGCATTCAACGAAGCAAATTCAACGACTTCATCGGAAGTCAAATCCATTTCCCTCAGGATCCGCTGGTGCCAATAACTGGCCCACCCCTCATTCATGATCTTCGTTTCAAGCTGCGGCCAGAAATACTGCATCTCCTCCCGCATCATTGTTAGAATATCACGCTGCCAATCCTCCAATTCCCGGCTGTATTCCTCAATGAACAGAAGTATATCTTTTTCCGGCTTTGGCGGGAACTTCTTCCTTTTTTTGAATAGTCTCGGCTTTTCCACTGGCTTTTCGTCTAAATTCCATAAATCATCATAATCACTCTTTGCTTTTGTCACCTGCTGTTCCTCTTCCTCTTCTTCCTCATAGGCAGGAAGCTTTGGCCTCACAATGGAAGGGTCGATATGTTCCTGGATGGAAAGTACAGCATCCAGGAAACTTTCCACTTCATCTTTCCCATGGACAACTTCATAATGTGCGATGCGCTCCGCCGTGGCCGTCATGGACTCGACCATATCCCGCCGGGTGTTTGAGAACCTCACATTATTCTTAAAGAAATCACAGTGGGCCAGCACGTGGGCTATGATCAATTTGTTTTGTATCAGACTGTTGGTATCCAGCAGGAAAGCATAGCATGGATCCGAATTAATCACCAATTCATATATCTGGCTCAAACCCAGATCATACTGCAGCTTCATCCGGTGGAACTGCTTTCCAAAACTCCAATGGGTGAACCTAGTTGGCATGCCATAAGCACCAAATGTATAAATGATATCAGCGGGGCAGATTTCATATCGCATTGGATAGAAATCCAGGCCAAAATCGGATGCAATCTCGGTAATCTCGTCAATTGCATATGTCAGTTCCCTCTGTTCCGACAAACGGAATCCCTCCATTCTAGTTAATGATCACTTCTCCAATTTTCCAAGCAGGAGACTCCAAATGAAATCGCCCATGCCAAGTGTATATTTTTTTAATCCGGGAAAACTAAAAAGCAGAGGAGGGATTTTCATGCAACAGCAATTCTTGTCAATTGAAGAATTCAATGACTTACTGCATAAATGGAACGGCCGCCGCATTAAAATCACCAAGCATGAAATGGATGATATTGATGAAACCTTAATGGATCTGCAGACAATCTCCTATGGAAAAGATAACCGGAGAATTGACGACTATGAGCCAACCCACGAACTTCAGCTCAATGGAGACGCCGAGATTGAAACAGCAGATAATGAATTTGAACCTCTGCCTTCCCCGACCTATGAAATACCGCTGGAAGACGATTCTTTATATGAGAAGGACGGCTCCCAGCTGATTATCAGTACGGACCGTGCCGTCTATAAAATCGAGCAGGTATAGAGATCGTTCAGGTGGACTTCACCTGAACGATTGTCCTATTTCCGCATTTTATACCGGCTGGGTCTCTTTTTTGAAAAAGCTTTTCATCGCATGATATACATCGCTTTTCTGTTTGAGGATATGATGGCGGAATTTTGGGTCGTCTATCGTTTTATAGGCATTCATTAAGGTGGAAGGGCGATTGTATCCATTCACCTCGCCATACCCGAACATACTGGAGACATCCATAATTTCCTGTACCAGCTGCAGACATTTCGGGTTATCGGACGTGATATTCTCTCCGTCAGAAAAATGAAAAGGATAAATATTATACCGGGCAGGGCTGAATCTTTCCTCAATCAGTTCCAATGCCTTAAAATATGCGGAGGAACAAATGGTTCCGCCACTTTCTCCCTTGGAGAAGAAGTCCTCTTCGGAAACTACTTTGGCTTCGGTGTGGTGGGCGATGAATGCTATTTCAACCGATTCATATTTAGAACGGAGAAACTTCGTCATCCAGAAAAAGAAACTTCTTGCCATATACTTCTCAAATGTCCCCATCGAAGCACTCGTATCCATCATTGCCAGCACTACTGCCTTCGACTCGGGCTTCTTCACTTCGTTCCATGTCTTAAATCTTAAGTCATCCTGGTAGATTGGGGTGATTCCAGGTTTTCCTTCTGTAGCATTCCTTTTTAATGCGGTGAGAATGGTTCGCTTTTTATCAATATTCCCCATCAGGCCTTTTTTCCGCACGTCATTGAACTCCACTTTATCCGTGATGATTTCCGCTTGTTCCTTCTGCTGCAGGTTTGGCAATTCCAATTCCTTGAAGAGTACTTCCTCAATTTCAGCTAGTGATACATCTGCTTCATAATAATCTTCCCCAGGCTGGTCGCCTGCCTTTTTTCCTTTGCCGGCACCCTGCTGGCCTTGGCCTGGCTGACCTGGCTCTCTTGCAACAAGATCACCGACTTCACTGTCTCCGTTTCCTTGGCCCACATGCTTGGATTTGCTGTAGTTATAACGGATTTTATACTCATCCAGTGAGCGTATTGGAATCTTGATCACATCGCGGCCGTTGGACATGATTATATTTTCTTCACTCACTAAGTCGGGCAGATTATTTTTAATGGCATCCTTTACCTTATCCATATGGCGCTGCTGATCCTGATAGCCTTTGCGATGGAGGGACCAGTTTTCCTTGGAGACGACAAAATTTCCATTATCTTCGCTCATGATCTTCCCCCTCCTGAAAAGTTTCTTCACCTGTCTCTAAAGCCTTCCAAACAACCAATCAAAACATCCCTATGCTGCAAATCTATCAACTTACTTTTCATTATTTTATGCAAGTACTTGCCGATTATTGACAAGTTTCTAAAACAAAGGACCAAAGCTCCCGGTTGATGACATAGGGATTATGTTCAGTGCCATGAGGGAAGAGCTGCATGGCAGCCGGTACACGGTGCTGGACATCGCTGCTTCCAGATTACAAATGGTATAGCGTTCTGCCTAATAAAAAAGAGGATACCGCCCAGGCAGAAAGCTGCCGGGCGGAGAAAGAGAAACAAAAAGCAACAAGACGCTCATTATATGTCTTGTTGCTAGCAACTGTTCTTCAGCTTGAGTTATCTATTCAGGAGGCTTCCCACATAGCGCAGTAAATCATTTGCTGAAACAGAGTTATATCCATGTTCATCAATCAATCTGGCTATTACTTCATTGATTTTCTTCAATTGATTTTCATCTGGCGTCTTGGAAGAGGTGGTAATCTTCACGACATCCTTCAGATCCGCAAACAGTTTCTTCTGAATGGCTTCCCTCAGCCGTTCGTGGGAATTATAGTCGAAACGCTTCCCTTTTCTCGCATAGGCTGAGATCCGGATGAGGATTTCCTCCCGGAAGGCCTTTTTAGCGTTCTCCGAGATACCGATCTGCTCTTCAATGGAACGCATCAGCTTTTCATCTGGATTCATCTCTTCGCCGGTGAGCGGATCTTTGAGTTTATTGCGGTTGCAGTATGCTTCCACATTGTCCAGATAATTATCCATCAGTGTTTTTGCAGACTCTTCATAGGAATAGACGAATGCTTTCTGTACTTCCTTCTTCGCAATCTCGTCATACTCCCTTCTTGCCACCGATATATAATTCATATATCTTTCCTTGTCTTCTTTGGAAATGGACGGATGCTGATCCAACCCTTCTTTTAGCGACCTCAGCACATCCAGGGCATTAATGGCCGGAACATCCTTCCTGATAATGGCCGAGGAGATCCGGTTGATGACATAACGAGGGTCGATTCCCGTCATCCCTTCTTCAGGGAACTCATTCCTCAGTTCATCCACATCCACTTGATTGAATCCTTCCACATTTTCCCCGTCGTACAGCCTCATTTTCTTCACCAAGTCCATTCCATTTTTCTTGGAATCTTCCAATCTCGTTAAAATGGAGAAGATGGCGGCAACCCTCAAGGCATGCGGAGCCACATGGACATGGGCCATATCACTTTCCCTGATCATCTTCCCATAGATACGTTCTTCCTCGGTAACCCTAAGGTTATAAGGAATCGGCATTACGATGATCCGGGAGTGGAGCGCTTCATTCTTTTTATTGGATATGAAGGAACGGTATTCCGCTTCATTTGTATGCGCCACGATCAGTTCATCTGCACTAATCAACGCAAACCTTCCCGCCTTGAAATTCCCTTCCTGGGTCAGGGAAAGCAGGTGCCAAAGGAATTTCTCATCACTTTTCAAGATTTCCTGGAACTCCATCATTCCCCGGTTCGCTTTGTTCAATTCTCCATCAAAACGATAGGCCCGTGGATCTGATTCCGAGCCGTATTCAGCAATGGTGGAAAAGTCGATGCTGCCCGTCAGATCAGCAATATCCTGGGACTTAGGGTCGGATGGAGAGAAGGTTCCAATTCCGACACGCTTATCCTCTGAGAAGAAGATCCTTTCCACTTTCACATCTTCAATCCGCCCGCCGTATTCCTTTTCCAGTCTCATCGTGTTCAGTGGGGACAGATTGCCCTCTACCCGGATGCCATATTCCTCATAGAAGTCCTCCCTAAGATGCTGTGGAATCAAATGAAGGGGATCTTCGTGCATCGGACACCCTTTGATCGCATATACTGCCCCTTCATCAGTCCGCGAGTACTGCTCCAGCCCGCGTTTCAGCATCGTCACAATCGTTGATTTACCGCCGCTTACCGGCCCCATTAGCAACAGAATCCGCTTTCGGACATCCAAACGCTTGGCTGCCGGATGGAAATACTCTTCCACCAGCTTTTCAATCGCGTCTTCCAGGCCAAAGATCTCTTCACCAAAGAAATGATACATTTTCCTTCCATCGCGCTCTGACAGTCCTGAACTTTTAATCATATTATATACACGTGAATGAGCAGACTGGGCAACTTCCGGCCGTTCTTTCACAATTTCCAGGTAATCCGCAAATGTTCCTTCCCACTGTAGACGCTTCTCTTCTTCCCGGTAGTTTCTCACCTTGTTTAATATATCCATAGATTCTCCTCCATTTAGGACAGGATTTATATCATGTTATGCGGAGAGGGAGATGAACATGCCCGGAAGTTTCCGGTGAATCATTTCTCCCATAAAAGACTAGCCGTCTCT
Source organism: Virgibacillus sediminis (assembly GCF_042643265.1). Taxonomy (NCBI): domain Bacteria; kingdom Bacillati; phylum Bacillota; class Bacilli; order Caryophanales; family Bacillaceae; genus Virgibacillus; species Virgibacillus sediminis. Next base: position 266,161 of record NZ_JBHRRZ010000017.1, read on the forward strand.
CTGCTGATGTATATGCAACCGTTTCCAATATATTATTTAGGAAGAAGATATTATGGAGATTTTTCAGCAGTTGCCTGGAGAAAATATAGGAAAGTGTGGGGGATGGGAGGTTTTCGCCCCAAGTTAGTGGGTGGCTATTCCTACTTAATGAGTGGATAGATGGAAATCTTATAATTTCAGCTTTTTGCATTATAGACAAACGTGTTTAATCAAGTAAAATCCAAACTGACTGGAAATTTTGTTTGGTGGGGATACCTGCTCCGGAAATATACTGATATGAACGAAACTGTCAAGCCTATATAACCTCAGGATAATTTGGGCAACTTTAAATTAAGAGTCACTTTTCAACTCTTTTTTGTCTACTGTTATTGAGTAGTAAACTGCTACA